>NZ_JBXTEF010000073.1:0-5108 GCF_057495195.1 Cysteiniphilum sp.
AAACCACAAAATAGTTATGTTACGAGCCTTTTTGCTAGTGGTGTGTCGCGCATTGCGCAAAAGGTCGGTGAAGAAGGTGTTGAAACCGTGATTGCCGCAATGAAGAATGATATAGATGAGCTTAAAAATGAAAGTGCTGATTTAATCTTTCATTTGCTGGTATTGCTAAGAGAAAAAGAGTTATCTTTGCAGGATGTGATCAGTGTTTTGCAAGTAAGAGAAAATAAGCATTAATTTAGGGTTTACGAGATGAAGTTAATCGACTATAAGTATATTGATAGCTTTAAAAGCCTTAAGCTATATCAAATTTTGCTACCATTTAGATTCGGGGATAAATTGGTCAAAGTTATTTTTGTCTTATGGCTGTTTGGTATGTTAGGGCTAATAATCAGTATATTTGTAAACAATCCATGGCTGAAGGTAACTTTGTTAGTAATCTTTTTGGCATTAACATTTACATACATATTTTACTTGAATAGAAATATAGCTCTCTATTATAAGCTAAATGGGAACATGCTTTTGTTATATAAAAGGGAAAGGCTATATTGGCGTAGCACAAAATATTTAATGTTTTATGAGAAGCATCCTGATTTACTAGATAACCCAGAGTATTTAATCGAACTTGCCAATAGAATCACAAAGGAAGCGGAGTATAAAAAGCTTCAAATACTGCAACATCCAACTCTTTCAGTTGTGGCTGCTATATTTTTTGTGATCTTAGGCGCCTTTTTTGACAAATTAACTTTTAATATGATTTTACAAGCTCTGATTTTTCTAACGATATGTTTGTACTTTCTGTGGTTATGGGTAGGTTCATTTAGAACTGAAGAAGCAAAACTCAACGACTTCAAACTTATATTACTTTGGGGTGAGCAAAATGCCGAAGAGCTAAAAGAGCTTTTTGGGAAAATGGAAAAGAGAAACAAGAAAAAACAAAACCATTAAGTTTGAGTTAAGTTTAAAAGCCTACACTACCAAACAGCTGATCGAAGATGTTTTTCCTCTCCTCAACTGTTTTCATATTTCGATCAGCAATATTTCAACATTCCGACATTCCAAAATTTCATTATTAATCTTAAAACGTCCTTTATTTATTTGTTTTTTGATCTATATTTTGCCTTGAGCGGGCAAATATGTGGGGCGATGATATGTCGGATTATCAGCAAAATACAGCGTTATTAGCGCTAATACAAGCAGCCAGTTTATATCAGGTGGCATTAGATCCTAAAACAATTTTTCATCAGTTTGCTGTGAATGGTATATTTGGGTATAAAGCATTGATGCGAGCACTTAAAGCCAATGATTTTCATGCCAAAGAGATCAGCTGCGATATGGTGGATATTAAGTCATCTACTCTACCTGCGATTATTGTTGGCAAAGATGATTATTTTGTTTTGGTCGGTGTTAATGATCAGAAAGAGTATCTTGTGATTTTAGCTAATAGCAATGAGCTGATAAGTTTATCATCAGCTGAATTTAGTCAATTATTTAATGGTAAAGTCATATATCTTAATCCTAAAAATAATAAGTCAAAAGATAAGGCATTTAATATTAAGTGGTTTATTCCGGCACTATGGAAATATAAACACGTCTTTCGTGATGTGCTTATTGCGTCATTTTTCTTGCAGTTATTTGCTTTGGTAACACCACTATTTTTCCAGGTGGTGATGGATAAAGTGGTTGTGCATCAAGCTTTAACTACATTGGAGATATTAGCCATTGGCTTTGTGGCAGTGAGTATTTTTGAGGTAATCTTAGGTGCAATTCGTACTTATTTGTTTGCGCATACGACAAGTCGCGTTGATGTTGAGCTTGGCACGAAACTATATCAGCATTTGTTAAGTTTGCCTCTTGCCTATTTTGAGGCGAGACAAGTGGGATTAAGTGTTGCACGTGTCAAAGAGCTTGATAGTATTCGTGAGTTTTTAACCAGTAGCGCATTGACCTTGATAATTGATCTTGGCTTTACTTTTATCTTTTTCGCGGTCATGTGGTTTTATTCAGCCAAATTGACATTAATCGTATTAGCAACCATTCCTTGTTATATTATCTTATCCCTTTTGATTACCCCAATACTAAAAGCGCGCCTTGATCAAGCATTTAAAGAAGGTGCTAAAAATCAAGCGTTCTTGACTGAGTCATTAACTGGAATTCAAACGGTTAAATCATCAGCGATTGAGCCACAAATGCAACATAAATGGGAAGATAATTTGGCAAGCTATGTGCGCACCAACTTTCGCGCGCGCAACTTAAGTAATATCACTTCGCAAATTGCACAATTTATTAGCAAGATCACGACACTTTTGATTATTTTCCTAGGGGTTAACTTAGTGATTTCAGGAGACTTAACCATTGGTCAATTGATCGCTTTTAATATGCTCGCTGGACGTGTTACCAGTCCTATTTTAAAAGTGGTGCAATTATGGCAAGACTTTCAGCAAGCGCGCATTTCATTGAAACGTTTGGGTGATATTTTAAATACCACAGCGGAAGGATCAAGCGTAAGCAATAATCAGCAATTAGCCCAATTATCTGGCGATATTGAATTTAAAAACCTAACATTTCATTATGGTATCAATACCCCTGCGGTATTAAAAGAGATTAGCTTCAACGTTCAAGCCAATCAATCCGTTGGTATTGTTGGTCGTTCAGGTTCAGGCAAAAGTACATTAGCAAAACTCTTACAAAAGCTTTACCTACCGCAATCAGGCAGTATTTTACTCGATGGTGCTGATATATCAGCATTAAGTGCTGTATGGTTAAGGCAACAGATCGGTGTGGTGTCACAAGAGAGCTTCTTATTTAATCGCAGTATCCGTGAGAACATTGCGCTGACGTGTCCTGGGTCGTCTCTAGATGTAGTAATCAATGCAGCTAAATTATCAGGAGCAGATGAGTTTATTGTCAAATTAAAACATGGTTATGATACGATCGTAGAGGAGCAAGGTGCTAATTTCTCTGGTGGGCAAAAACAGCGTATTGCCATCGCCAGAGCATTGATCAATGAGCCTAAAATACTTATTTTTGATGAGGCAACATCGGCTTTAGATTATGAATCTGAGCGCATGATTCAGCAGAATATGCGAGAAATCACCCATAATCGTACGGTGTTTATTATTGCTCACAGACTATCAACGGTGATGCATTGCGATAAGATTATCTATCTTGAGGCAGGTAAAGTGGTGGAAGAGGGAAGCCATGATGAACTGTTAGCATTGGATGGTCATTATGCCACGCTTTATCATGCGCAATTTGCAAACACAAGGGGATAATGATGAGAAACTTATATCACAAAATTGTCCAATTGTATCAGCGATTGGTACGATGGCAAGACAGGCGCAATCAGCAAAAGGATGCGTTAAGTTTTTTACCCCTAGCACTTGAGATTGAAGAAAGACCACCGCACCCCTTAGCGCGCATTATGATGTGGCTTTTGGTTGTATTGATCGTTATTGCTGTATTATGGGCATGCTTTGGCAAAATGGATGTTGTTGTCAGCGCACAAGGTAAGGTCGTGCCCGAAGCACAAGTTAAATCGATTCAACCGTTAGAGAAAGGGGTGATTAAAACGATTTTGGTGAAAGATGGTCAGTTAGTAACAAAAGGGCAAGTATTGATTGAGTTAGATCAGCGGGTTACTCAGGCTGATATTGAGAATATTACGCAACAGCGCAAAGTGGTGTACTTTATGTTAAAAGAATATCAGAGCCTTTATCAGTTATTACAGTTAGCAATGAAGGATGAATTAGCAAAAAAGGATATTGATGAGCTGTTGTTTACACCAGGATTAACGCCAACAGAAAGAGATGCTTTGATTGAGCTGATATGGCGTAAATGGCAGGCTTATAGTGCGGATATTGATTATCTTGTGGCTGAGATCAATGCCGCCAAAGCGGAGAAAACAGCGCTTGAAATGCAACTTGAAATGCTTAATAAAACACTACCGATTATTACGGAACAAAATAGCATGTACCAAACACTGCATCAAAATGACTATGGCTCAAAAGCCGATATGTTACAAAGTCAAAAAGCAGTGATTGAGACCGAGCAAGCATTAGCACAACACAAGGCAACAGTAGCGCAATTAACTGCAAATATTAGCAGTAAAAATAGTGCGCTTATGCGTGCTAAAGCGGATTATTTAGCGCAAGTGTTAGAGCAGATCGAATTAAATCAAAAGGATTTTAAGAGTCTAAGCAATGAGCTTAATAAATATCAACTAATGCAACAGGCACAGAGTCTAAGCGCGCCATTATCAGGCTTTGTCCAGAGCTTGTCTGTGCATACTATTGGTGCGGTGGTGACGCCTGCTCAAGTATTAATGCAGATTATTCCAAAAGATAGTCCACTAGAAATCAATGCCATGATCTCAAATAAAGATATTGGCTATGTGCATGAAGGGCAAGAAGTACAAGTTAAAATCGATACGTATCCCTTTACTGAATATGGTTTATTAATCGGTGAGATCGTTGAAATAAGTGACGATGCGATTGACGATCAACAGTTGGGATTGGTCTTTAAAGTTGTTGTGAAACTTGATAGCACGACATTATATAAGCAAGCAAAAGAGTTTAGCATTCGCTCAGGCATGACGGTGACCGTTGAGGTGAAAACTGGCGAAAGACGAATTATTGAATATTTCTTAAGTCCTTTAACTAAGGCGTTTAAAGAAAGCTTGCATGAACGGTGATTGTGGGTGCAGGAGTGAGCGTTTGATAATGGAAAATCTTTATAATCGCTTGAATCTGATAAGGCGTCTTGGTTAGAAGAGTTAATATCCAAAGGACCATCTCGTTCCCTGAGCGACGCTCCCTGAGCAAAGTCCATCTTACGCTCTGAGCAAGGTCTATATTGTCCTTTGAGCAAAGCCTATCTCGAGACCTGAGTAAATTTCCCCCCATTCCCTGAGCGAAGTCGAAGGGATAAACAAAAACGTATATGGACTTCGACTTACGCTCAGCCCACGGTTACGGAGTATAGTTACGAACAATATTTTTGCGTGCAATCCGATGATGGTTAAGCAGAAAATTTCAAAAAATCAAGAATGAAATTTGATCTTTGAAAATAATGGTCTAGGCTTAATCTGAGGCAACTCTATTTTATCCCCC
>NZ_JBXTEF010000074.1:0-32203 GCF_057495195.1 Cysteiniphilum sp.
TACGGCTGCCACCCCTCTTGCAAAGAGGGGAATTAGGCAATGATGGTTTTATATTCCCCTCTTTGCAAGAGGGGTGCCGAGCTTGCGAGGCGGGGTGTTGAAATAGAAAAAGTGTGTAACTCCAATTACTAACTAATGCTCTAGTAATAGCCCCTTATAGGGGCTTACGTTAGGCATTTAAGAAAAAGAGAGGAGTGAGAATGCCCGCACCAACAGTTTCAGGTATTAAAAGAGGATATATTATTCCAATTGGTGGACGTGAAGATAAATTGGTTTCACCCAAGGTTTTGCAGCGATTTGTTGAATTAGCAGGTGATAAAGATGCCTATATTGTCATAATTCCAACGGCATCTAAGCTGCCAGATACGGGCAGCGAATATATCAAGATTTTTAAGTCTCTTGGTGTTAAAGATGCGGTAAGCCTTGAAATTCAAGCGCGTGCTGATACCGATAATGAGGATTATCTTCAGCACTTTGAAAAAGCAACGGGTATCTTTATGACCGGTGGTAATCAGCTACTGTTATCAACCGTGCTTGGTGGTACTAAAGTGGCGCAAATGATTCGTCGTTGCAATGCTAAGGGTGTTCATGTAGCAGGCACCTCGGCAGGTGCTGCATTTATCTCTGAACATATGATTGTCGGTGGAGCCACTGGTTTTATGCCACGCTATAATATGGTTAATATGGCGCCAGGCTTAGGGCTAACTAACAAAATACTCGTTGACCAACATTTTTCGCAACGAGATCGTTTGGGACGATTATTAACAGCATTATCTTATAATCCCTTTGTAACTGGTGTTGGAATTGATGAAGACACAGGTGCCTTTCTCGCTGATGATGGCGTAATTGAGGTTGTTGGCAGTGGCGCATTAACAATTATTGATATGTCACATATTGAGCATTCATCAATGCCGCATGCGCGCGATGATGATCCCATTAGTTTGGTAGGCATTCGCATGCATCTCTTACTTGAAGGCAGTAAATATGACACAAATGCGCATAAAGTTGAGATTGTTAATTAATTGCAAGGATGGGGTTGGGAATGCAAAAAGAGCAAAAGGTGCAGAAGATGCAAAAGATTATTATTCATGGTGGATGTGGTGCTAGAGAGGATAAAAATACCCCCTTTAGTGATTATCATGTGCACCTATTAACCATTATTGAGGAAGCCTATGCCTTTCTTAAAACCTATGATGATGCCTTAAAAACTGCTGTTTTTGCAGCGAAATTATTAGAGGATGATCCACTATTTAATGCCGGTACGGGCTCGCGTTTACAGCAAGATGGACAAGTGCGCATGTCAGCTTCCATTATGGATGGTGCAAAAGCCAAATTTGCAGGCGTGATTAATATTCAAAATATCCAATATCCGAGTGAAGTGGCTTTAGCACTTTTAAATGAACATCACAGTGTGCGTGCAGCTGATGAGGCAACGCGCTTTGCACATGAGACATTAAAAATGCCCGAGTACAACCCAATAACTGAGCATCGTTATCAAGAATATCTTGAGTTAAAAAAAGGCTTAACAGGGACTATTGGTGTTGTCGTACTAGATAGTCAAGGCAATATTGTTGCATTAACTTCAACAGGCGGGGCAGGCTTTGAGGTGCCAGGGCGTGTGGGCGATAGTCCGACCGTTGCTGGTAACTACGCATCAAACATTATGGGGATATCATGCACTGGTATTGGTGAGCATATTGTTAATCAAGCTGTTGCAGCAAAAATCCATACTCGTGTTAAAGATGGTATACCTTTGGATGAGGCGGTTGCTAAAAGTATTAAAGAAAGTGATGCTTTGGATGATTATGTTGGATTGATTGCATTAGATCAAAAGGGCAATATTTCTACTGGTTCAACTCAAGTCGCACAAACATTATTTGCTTATCATGATGGTGAGAAAGCTAAAACTTTTTATGAGTAAATAACCGAAGTTGCATAATTTCAATAAAGCCTGAGCTATTACCACATTCATGGCAAGATCAGCCTGCACCGCCTGAAACAGCAGATATTGGTGATCAATGGCTCAAGCATTGTGAGTCTTTAATATTGGCTGTACCAAGCGTTATCGTTCCAAGAGAGTACAATTATATTCTAAACCCATTGCATAAAGGGTTTGCAAAGGTAGTCAAAAAAGCCAAAGTATTAGACTTTAGCTTTGATACGCGATTAGCAAAGTAAGTATTTCACTTTACCCGCCCAAACCATTTTGCAGTATTTCTGCCATTGAACTTCTTCGATATCAAACACCACAGAATGATTTACGATGGGCATATAAAAAATTTGCTTTTTATCATTGACTTAAATTTGATAGTGGCTATCATTAACCTCATTATTTGCAAATGACAATGATTATCGTTTAAATTAAAGAGGTTTTTATGGACACAAATAAAATTCAAACAGCACTAAGAGCAAGGCAATTAACTAAACAGAAACTCTATGGTGTATTAGCAACTCAATCTATCGCAATGCCTGGCTATCCTTTTGGTTCATTGGTGGCGTATGCATTTGATATCGACGGTGAGGTGCTTGTTTATATCAGTAAACTCGCGCAGCATACACGCAATGTTGCCAAAGATGATAAAGTGTCATTAACGATTATTGAAGATGAAAAAGAGGATATTCAACAGGCAGGACGTGTCACTATTTTAGGACGATTAAATCGTTTGGAAGATGAAGAAAAGGTAGCAAGTGTTTACACGCGTTTTTTCCCAGAATCAAAAGACTATCAAGATACAACCCATGACTTTCACTTTTATAAATTACACATTGATAAAGTGCGTTTTATTGGTGGCTTTGGTGATATTAATTGGGTGAGCAAAGAGAATTTTTGTATTGAACAGGTATTTAAAAATGAGGAGATTAATGGTGCTATCAAACATATGAATGAAGATCATAAAGATGCATTGTTACTTTATTGTCAATGTGCAGGTATTGCATTAACAGAAGATAGTTCGCTTGAGATGGTCTACTTTGATCAAGAAGGGATGTGGCTGCAGAGTAAATATAAAAATCACTATATTTCATTTGATCATGATGTGACAAATCTTTCGATGTTAAGAGCAGTGCTTGCAGCAATGTCAAAAAAAGCAAGACAGCAAATAGCTAGTAATGAACAAGCATTAATGGAAAAGGCAGTTTAATATTATGGGTCATTTCTTTAGTCAATTTGGTTTAGTCAGCTACGCTATGTTGGCGGTGAGTTTTTTTATTGTTGCGATTTGTATCGAGCGAGTAATTACTTTTATCAGTTTACCGAAGCTTAATTTAGGTAAAGTAAAGTGTTTGATTAATGCGGTTAATCGTGATGATAAAAAAACGCTTAACCTAGGATTAAACGCATTGGCTAAGCCCATATTAAGATATATTTCACCTTTGATCATTGAGCCTAAAGAGATTGCTGAAAGTGAAGTATGCTTGTTAATGCGCAAACAACGTCAACGTATGCAACGTCCATTAATTTGGCTTAATTTATTCGCCGTTGTTTCACCGATGCTCGGGCTTTTAGGTACGATTTGGAGCATGAGTCATTCATTTGCTGCATTAGCCGAGTCCTTAAGTGGCAATGGTTTGCAGAATATGATTATGTACTTATCTGAGGCAATGTATGCTACGGCATTTGGTATTGTGTTAGCTTTAGTGAGTTTATTAGCGTTTTATTGTTTTCGCCAGTTTAGTGAGCGCTATTTAGCAAATGCGGAAGAGGCATTAAATCAGCTGATTTTAAGCCTAGATCGACAAAAAGCGCGTAAAAAAGATCAGAAAGAGCAAAAAGAAATTGCTGAAATGAGCGACTTAACTGAAATAAATAAAGCAAATAAGGTAAATAACAAAACCAATATGATTAATTTGTGTGAACAGGCTGCGTTATGATCAGTAGTTTAAATCATCATGAACATAATAGTTTGGAGGTGGATGAGCCTAATTTAATTCCATTGCTAGACTTTATGTTGGTGCTTTTGGTAATGTTTGTACTATTAGCTGGCCCCATTCAGCATTTGCTTAAACTCCCTTTACCTAATGTTAAAGGTACTAGTGTTACCCAAAGCAAGTCTGCTCAAACAACGCTTTATTTAAAGGCGAATGATTATATGATCAATGGTCAGCATTTTACGAGTATTGATACGCTTAAAAGTTATTTATTATCACAAAAAGAGATGGCATCAATGTCACAAATCACCTTGGCAGCGGATAAAAATATTCCATTACAAACAATGCTAGAAGTTTTTGCAGTGCTAAAAGAAACAGGTCTAACTGCAGCAGATATACAAGTTAATCATTAGTAGAGTGTTAAAAATGAAAACAAAATTATTAAGTGTGCTTGTGTTAACAAGCATTACTCAGCTTATGTATGCAAGTGAAGAATCAGCAAATACGCAAGCGGTAGATTTAGGTGAAATTCAGGTGGTTGCTGTTAAGAAAGCCTTGCCAAGCATGCCTGAGAAACAAAGTAGAATAAGTCAAATCAATGTGGCACCTGAAACGGGTAGCGCGTTACCTACTGTTTCAGTGCAGCAAGGTGGCAGCACTAATTTAACTCAATCGACGGCTATGCAGCTTAATGAAATGGCAGGTGTGCAAATGCTTGGTGGCAATCGACCAACAACACAAAGCATTAGTTTGGGTGGTTTGTCAGATGATCGTGTTTTTGTTGGGATTGATGGTATTAATAATAACTTGTCATCCTTTGGGCATAATCAATCGCGCCAATTACTAAGCTCAGCACTATATAAAGAGGTCTCAGTAAGTCAATCCGGTAGTAATATTGCTTATGGCAATGGTAACTTAGGTGGGGCAGTTAACTTTGAAACATTGGATCCAAGTGATTTTTTAGCTCAAGATAAATCCGTTGGTGGACAAGTTGGATTAGGTGGTGCCACAGGCGATTATAGTGGTGATGCCAATGCTGCTGTTGCCTTTAAAACGGGAGATATCAGTTATTTGGTTGATGTAGTTGGTGGGCGCAGTAACAATGTACGATTAGGCAATGGACAAACCTTACCAGATTCTGCTAGTAATAATTTACAATATTTACTTAAAACGGTTTGGGATATTTCAAAAGCGCAAACCTTAAAGGCATCTTTTTTGTCGATGCAAAACGTTGGCCTTTATCCAGCAACAGTAAATAAAGAAACTTATTCAAAGAATCCAAGTTCAAATTTTAATTTCTTCCAAACGCAAAGCATGTTGGATTATCGTTTTAACCCTGATAATCCGTATGTTGATCTCAAAGCCAAACTATATTACAACGAAAATCATTTGGGCTCATCACCGACCAACAATGGTGGAGGCTTTGCCTTGCCACAAGATGTGCATGTTAATACCACAGGTGTGCAGTTATCGAATGTTACGACAGTTTATGAGCAACGCTTATATTATGGTGCGGAATATAGCTACATCAATGGTTACGATGGTTATAGCAGTCAAACAAGTACCAATTTTCCGACAGCACATCAGCAACTTTATAGTGCATTCTTACAAGATAGTTGGGATATTACCTCAAGCTTAAATGTTACGGTTGGTGGGCGTTTTAATGGTTACCAAAGCACAAGTGGTAATATGAATAATGATGGCTCATTCTTTACCAAACAAGCAAGTATTAGCTATAAGGTGATTGATCCATTAAAAGTTTACCTAGGTTATACAGAAGGGTATCGCATTCCATCGCTGCAAGATTTATATTTAGGAGGAGATCATCCTAATTCAGGCTATGTGTTTTTACGATTTATACCAAATCCAAATCTCAAACCTGAAATAGGGCATAATAAAACAGTTGGTTTTGTCTATGCACAAGACTTGGCATATAAACAGAGAGTGCGTGTTGCAGGTAATCTTTTCTTAAACGACGTAGATGATTATATCTTAAATAGTAATATAGGTAATGATGGTCCTCCATTTTATACTGCTGTAAATCAAAATATTAATATTTCCAAAGCACAACTATATGGTTATAACGTTTCAGCTGAGTATCAAAACCATTGGTTTGAAGTGATGACGAACTTTACCTATACGCGTGGGAAAACAAAATCGGCATATCGTAATGAAGATGGCAATACCATTCCTGCAGGTAGCGCCTTACCTATCCCTAGAGCCAAAGGGATGGTGGCATTCGCTGTGCCGATTAGAGTTATTGACAGTACGATTCAAACACGATTTGATTATGCGCTTGCACAAAATCATGTGCCAAATAATACACCTAAAGTCTCAGGATACGGGCTTTTAAGCTTGGCATATCAATGGCAGCCAAGCTTTGTCAAAGGTTTCACAATGAGCGCAGGGGTTGATAACCTATTTGATCAGTATTATCAGGATTATGATGGCAGCACTTTGGTGCCATCTATGGGTCGAAGCATTTATTTACAGCTTAACTATCGTTTTTAGGTGAGATTGAATGTTGCTAAGAGTCTTTAAAATTGCTATTGCCATTACGGGGTCTATTGCGATTAATTTCTCAATTTGGGCAGCATTAAACAGTACACCAAAAACAACATGGCATTTGGGGCAAACTGATTTAAAGGCGCAGAGCGTTGCATCTTTAATACAGGCTTTGCAGCTCACAGAAACCACAGCAGACTCAAAAGCTACACCGATTGCTAAAGACCTAAAAACAGCCAATGTTGCCGTAGAGAAAAAAGAGAAAAAACCACAAAAAATCGTTAAGCCAAAAGAGCATAAAGCGGAAGTTCACAAGAGCACAGTGAAAACTCAGACCAAAGAAGTATCAAAGCAAAATGTTAAAAAGCAGCAAGCCATTGCCAAAATCACACAAGCACCAAAATTGGCGTTTACCCCGCCTCAATTAACATATCCAGGTTCAGCGATTAAAAATAATGAAGAGGGCAAGGTTAAAGTTAAGGCGGTTATTAATGCACAAGGGCAGGTTGCCGATGTCACAATTATTCAATCCAGTGGCTTTGATGTGTTAGATCAAGCGGCAATTGCATGGTTTAAGCAGTTGCATTTTAAGCCTGCACAAAGTGGCAAAACACCAGTAACTGCAAGTGTGTTGCAAGTGATTTCATTTAACTTACAGGAGCAAAAAAGTGCGTAAAATTATAATGTTTATCATATCAGTTGTGCTGCTAGTAGGATGCATGCGTTTAGCTTTAGCACAAACCGTGGTTACACTGGGACCAAGTGCAAGTTCCATTGTTAGTGCGCTAGGTGTTAATGTGACGGCAAGTGATACTGAGAGCGTGAAGCTGCTAGAGAAAGCGGAAAATAAGCAAAACAAGCAAGTAAAAGATGTAGGTTATATGCGCGCATTGACGATTGAAAGCTTATTAAGTGTAAAGCCCAATATTGTGATTGCGGATGCGTCTATTTCTCCATTGTCGGTGTTAACACGTCTGCAGGCGTTTGATGTGAAAACAACGCTATTGACTGAGGTAAAAAGCTTAAGTGATGTTGAAAAAAATATTAAAGAGATTGCGAGTAAACTCGGTAAGCAAAAAGAGGGGCAGCAGTTAATCACAACACTTCAGGCGCAAACCAAACAAACGAATAAGATTGTCAATGCGTATGCTAAAGAGGGTAAGGGCAAGCCAAAGCAAGTGCTAATGCTTTTGCAGATTTCTGCTAATGGTGCTTATATGCTTGGTAAAGATACCCAATCAGATCGTTGGCTACAGCTTATTAAAGCGCATAATATTTTATCCTTTAGTGGTATGCGCCCATTGTCAAAAGAAGGGCTGATGAGTTTAAAGCCACAGGTGATTGTTATTGCGCAGGCTTCAGCAAATATGGTCAAGCCTTATCCTCAGGTTTTAGACTATCTGCATGAAAAATATCACACCAAAATTGTGACAATTGATGCATCACGTATTGATAACTTTGGTGCTGAGTTTGGACAAACTGAACTGTTGTTAGCACAAAAGGTTTATTTATAGAAAATGAAATATAGATTGATCGCACCCTGAGCGAAGTCGAAGGGTGATTTAAAAAAGGCTTCGACTTACGCTCAGCCAACGCTTACATAGTGGAGGGAATTAGAGTGTGTAGTTTATAGCTGAAAAAGAGAACGAAAATGCAAACATATAATATAGCCGCTAAATCCCTATTTACCTTACAACGCCAGAAATACTGTTTTTGGTTTTGTGTGTTTATGGTTTTGCTCATTGCGGCTTGTTTATTATCGCTGTTGTTTGGCGCATTAAATTTGCAGTTTTCACAATTATTTGTCGATGGCAGTTTTATGCAAAAGGTAGCATTAGAGCTTAGATTGCCGCGCTTAATTGCAACCGTGGTTGTTGGTAGTGCACTTGCTGTTGCTGGTGTTGTAATGCAAGGGCTCTTTCGTAATCCTTTGGCAGATCCTGCGCTTTTAGGGATGACTAGTGGTGCGTCATTATTTGCTATTTTGTTTTTGCTACTTAGTGCAAGCTTAGTGCAGACAAGCTTTTTAATCACTTGGGGATTAGGTTTAAGCGCATTTTTTGGCAGTCTGGTAATTACCTTTTTAACGTATTTATTATCGATTACTAAGGGTCGCAGTAATTTAGGTATCTTGGTATTGGCTGGAGTTGCGATTAATGCATTGTGTGGTGCGTTGATTGGCGTAATGACATATCTATCAAACGACAGTATTTTAAGAAGTATTACTTTTTGGAGTATGGGCAGTTTTGCTAATATTACATGGGGGCAGGTGTTGTTTCTGTTGCCATGTATTTTTATCGCATTTCTGTTGTTAATGAATACCGCGAAGTATCTTAATGCGATGATCGCTGGAGAGCAGTATGCACGGATGCTCGGTGTTAATATTCATCGGCAAAAGCTAAAAAGCATCATTGCCATTGCGGTACTTGTTGGCACCAGTACCGCAGTTGCCGGTCCTGTGGCTTTTATCGGCTTGGTTGTGCCACACATTATTCGTTTTCTCATAGGGAACGAACATCGTCATTTATTGCTTTTCTCATGTATCTTTGGCGGATTGCTACTGACTGTTGCTGATGTTGTTGCCAGAGTGGTATTAGCACCTGCTGAGTTACCCATTGGTTTAATGACAGCGTTAATTGGTGCACCTTATTTCGTTTATTTGTTGTTTAGTCAAAAATTGCAGCGAGGTATCTAAGGTGATAACGCTTGAGAATATTAGTTTACAGTTATCACAAAAGACCTTGCTTGATAATGTTTCAATGACAGTTAGAAAAGGGCAAATAACCGGTATTTTAGGCGCAAATGGCGCAGGTAAATCGACGTTGATGAAAGTGATTTCAGGCGAGCATTTACATTATACTGGACAGGTGAAATTAGATGAAATGGATATAAAAGCGATTTGCCCAGTAACAAAAAGCATGCAAATGGCTTATGTCACCCAACACGAGGAAATTCATACAGACATTAACGTCATTGATTATGTGCTCTTAGGCGCACTGTCTTATTGCAAAGGCAACTTTTCACAAAAGGAGTATCAAAAAGCCTTATCTTCTTTATCCTTATTAAAAGCTGAGCATTTTAGTCAAAAGAAATACCAACAATTATCCGGTGGTGAGCGCCAGCGTGTGCAATTGGCGCGGGCATTGCTGCAGTTAAACCAACATGACAACAGCTATCAAGGGTATTTGCTGTTAGATGAATATAGTGCACATATGGATGTTTACTATCAGCGTCAAACCTTGCAAATTTTAAGTGAGCTTGTTCAGCAACATGATTTGGCAGTGCTTGTAATTGGGCATGATTTAAATATTGCACTTAATTTCTATCATCAAAGCCTTCTTTTGAAAAATGGTCAGATGTTAAGTTTTGATCAAACACAAAAGGTAGTAACGCCAGAGCATATTTATAGGGCATTTCAAGTTGAAGCGGATATTATTCATCGATCTCACAATAATAAGAAAGTCATTGTATTTGCTTAATTTACTTGGCTACTTGTGAGCAATCTGCAGATAGGTAGTAATGATCAATATAGGTATTAAGATCACAGCAATCGCTTTGTTCAAGCTGTGATTGTGCGGCAAGTGAAGCTTGTGCTTCATGCGCAAACGCTTTGCGCTCTTTGTCATCTAATCTGAGTTTTTGCAAATGCTCTGTATTTGATGCGGATAAATTCAGTACTGTATCCAAATAGCCATTTTTAACGGCACCCATAAACTGACCGGAAAGCGTTTTTGTTGGATCAGTTAATTTTTTGAGCTGTTTATTAACAGCTTGTTCATATTGCTCACCCATATTTTTTGCTGTGTGAGCAATGCGCTCAAGAAGCTCTATGCCTAAAGCTTGTAATAACTGCGGTTTATCTTGACTATTAATCAATTGCAATTTGGGATTGCGTCCTTGTGTTACAACTTGTGAGAAATTTAGTTTGTTGCGTGCGATATTATTTTTTGAGTAGTGCTTAGTTGGTAGTATCAAGCAGGTCATTAATAGGGCTTCGATAAAATGTGCTGTCTCTTTATCTATCCCAAGCGCTGAAAATGGATTAACATCCAAGACACGAACCTCAAGATAAGCCACACCACGATTAAGTAACGCACAAGCCGGACGCTCACAGCGCTCAGCAATCTGTTTTGGACGAATGCTGCTATAATATTCATTCTCAATTTGTAGAATGCTGCCATTAAGCTGTTGACGTAAACCATTGCCATCAAATAAACCGATTTCTTCAAATGCAGGATAGGGGACATTAGTAGCATTGACTAAGTCATAGACATAGTCCTTTAAATTCTCATAGGAGATAAATAGATTATCTTGTGCTGCACTTTGATAGCCCAAATTACTCATTCTCAAACTAGTGGCATATTCTCCAATATAAAATTCATCATCAAATGATGTCAGATAGTCAGGTTTTTGCTTTACAGAAGTTTTAGCGCAAATGGGCGAGGCGCCAAATAAGTAGGGTATCAGCCACATAAACTCAAAGTAATGATTGATCGCTGAGAAATACAGCGCATCACTGGTCATTTTGCGCGTTTGGGTGAGCTCATTCATAAGATTAACATCATATGAGAAATTATAATGCACACCAGAAATCGCTTGCATAATTTTGCCATAGCGTTTTGCTAAACCACGACGATAGACCTCTTTCATTTTGCCTGAATTAGAGCTACCGAAATCAGCAATTTTAATCTCTTTTTCTGTGGTTGTTAATGGCATGCTGGTTGCTAAAATAAGCTCATTCTCAGGTAAGTTTTGTGTGGAAAACGTCAAGATGTGCTCTAAACGTGAAAACGTCTTATCAATAGAATCATATGGCTCGGTAATAAGCTCAAGCAAGCCTTCTGAAAAATCAACCGTGATATTGCTATTGGTAAGCTTTGAACCCAGCGCTTTAGGATGACCTGAGGCGGCTGTTTTGCCTGAACGTAATATACGTAACGTCTCGCGTTCAATGCCGCGCTTATGCTGATATTGGTTTAAATTTGAAAGTAAGTTCATCGTGTCATGAGCTAAGTGGAAACTTCCTGCAGTTTACGACAAAAGAGTGCCACTTACTAGGTTATCTGAAGTAGATAGAACAATATTTCTTTGTTTGAGCTTAACCACGTTTCATAATATTAAAGAATTCTTCATTGGTTTGCGTTTTTTTCAAGCGTTCTGTCAAGAACTCCATTGCTTGGGTATCTTCCATTTCATGAAGAATCTTACGTAATATCCACAGTTTTTGCAGCTCTTCTTGTGTGGTTAATAGCTCCTCACGACGTGTACCAGAGCGTCCAAAACTAATCGCAGGATAAACACGTTTTTCAGCAATCTTACGATCCAAATGAAGCTCCATGTTACCGGTTCCTTTAAATTCTTCAAAGATGACCTCATCCATTTTAGAGCCTGTTTCAACAAGCGCTGTGGCAATAATCGTCAAACTACCACCTTCAGCCGTGTTACGCGCTGCACCAAAGAAGCGCTTTGGTTTTTGCAAAGCATTGGCTTCAACACCACCTGATAATACACGACCTGAAGCAGGGGATACGGTATTGTAAGCACGCGCCAGACGCGTAATAGAATCTAATAGAATAACCACATCTTGTTTGTGCTCAACTAGGCGTTTTGCTTTTTCAATAACGATTTCAGCTAATTGTACGTGACGCGCTGCTGGTTCATCAAAGGTACTGGCAACCACCTCACCACGCACAGAGCGTTGCATTTCCGTTACTTCTTCAGGACGTTCATCAATCAGTAGCACAATCAAATAACACTCAGGATATTTCTTAGCAATCGATGAGGCGATATTTTGCATCATGATTGTTTTACCCGTTTTAGGAGGTGCCACGATCAAACCACGTTGTCCTTTACCAAAAGGTGCCGCTAAATCAATAATTCGTGCCGTGATATCTTCACTTGAACCATTACCTAATTCCATCGATAAACGTTCTTTGGCATATTCAGGGGTTAAGTTTTCAAACAACACCTTAGTGCGTGCTAACTCAGGTGAGTCAAAGTTCACACTATCAATATGTTTTACGGCAAAATAACGCTCGTTGTCCTTAGGTGGGCGAATTTTACCGATAATGCTGTCGCCTGTGCGTAAATTCAATTTACGGATAAAGGTCGGTGAGACGTAGATATCATCAGGAGACGCAAAGTATGACGTATCAGAGGAACGCAAGAAGCCATAGCCATCTTGTAGCACCTCAAGCACACCTTCACCATAGATGTCTTCACCTTTATCAGCGTGCTCTTTTAAAATATTAAAAATGATCTCTTGCTTACGCGCGCGCCCTGTAGCTTCAAGCCCAAGTGAGCGTGAAAGCTCCATTAATTCAGGGATGGATCGGTTTTTTAAGTCGGTTAAATTCATTGAAAATTCTCACGAATGTTGAAGAAGGGGAACCCCTTCGGGTTGAACGAAAAGTGTATTTTTACTTTTATTTTATATTTGAAATTAAATATGTTTATCAAGGATTTGAATCAATTGTGATTTTTGTACGGCACCTACTTTGGTTTCGACGTTTTCACCATCTTTGAAAACCATTAGCGTTGGAATGCCACGCACACCAAACTTAGCAGGGGTATCTTGGTTGTCATCAACGTTGATTTTAACGATTTTAAGTTTTTCACCATAATGCTCAGCAACCTGATCTAAGATCGGTGCGATCATCTTACAAGGTCCGCACCATGGCGCCCAGAAATCAACTAAAACAGGTTGCTCGCTGTTAACAACAGCTGATTCAAATTCACTATCAGTAATATTAATACATTGTGACATAATTAAATTCCTTTAATGTTTAAGTTTGTCAAAAAAGATTGTCTCGGATTCTAGCAGAAAAGGCGCTTCAGGTGAATGGACTTTCATGCCAATTTATAAAGCTTGAAGGTAAGTGGATTATTCTTGCTCTGTTGAGGTCAAGTTAACAACATAATCACACTCTTCATTAGGGCAAACTTTTTGCTCGCCATCTTTTTTGGTGGTCTTATGCAAAAGGATTGGTGAGTGACATTTTGGGCATTCCTCGGCAATCGGTGGATACCAAAATGAGTTCTTACATTTAGGGAAACCAGCGCAAGCGTAGAATACCTTACCTTTGCGAGATTTTTTCTCAACAAAGTTGTTTTTCTTGCACTTTGGACATTCAATGCCGGTGTCTTTAGGCTTTTCTAGTGGCTCCATATGTTTGCATTTTGGATAATTAGAACAGCCAATAAATTTACCATAGCGACCTTGTTTGATTAAAAGGTCTGATTCACATGCCGGACATTTGCGATCTGCGACCACCTCAGGCTCTACTTTTTCTTGAGGTTCTTCACCATCTTTGACAATCGCGCGCGTATAGGTACAAGCCGGGTAATTCGTACAACCGATAAAGCGACCACTGCGACCTAAACGAATAGAAAGTTTGTGCCCACACTCAGGGCAGTCTTCATCCATTTCCTCATGTGTCACATCACTTTTTTTGACTGTGGCATCAATCTCGGTAATTTGCTTGATAAATGGCTGCCAGAATTTCTCTAACACCGGAACCCACTCGATCTTGCCATCAGCAATATTATCTAGCTCATCTTCAAGCTTCGCCGTAAAAGTGTATTCGACATAACGATGGAAATAATCGGTTAAAAAACTATTAACAATACGACCAACATCCGTTGGTTTAAAACGCTTTTTCTCTAATAGCGCATAATCACGTTGCTGTAACGTTGAAATGATTGTTGCATAAGTTGATGGGCGACCAATACCGTATTCTTCAAGGGCTTTCACAAGAGATGCTTCCGTGAAACGTGGTGGAGGCTCAGTAAAGTGCTGTTTACCGATAATATCAATCACCGGTACTTTTTCACATTCTTTGAATTCAGGCAGGATTAAGCCTTCACTATCATCACTTGCTGCATCTTCATCTTTGGCTTCTTGATACACTGCTAAGAAACCAGGCTTAGCAACCACTGATCCCGTTGCTTTAAAAGTATGCGCTTTATTGTCTGTTATAAAATCAATTGCAACAGTATCCATTAACGCATGAATCATCTGGCAAGCTACGGTACGCTTCCATATCAGATCATATAGTTTAAATTGATCATTAGATAGAAATGCTCTGACATCTTGAGGTTTACGATAAGCTGAAGTAGGGCGAATTGCCTCATGTGCCTCTTGGGCATTTTGATTTTTGGTTTTGTAAACGCGTGGACTACTTGGCAAATGATCTTGACCGTATTCTTGGGCGATAAAGCTGCGTAATTCATTTAAAGCATCTTGTGAAAGGTTGGTTGAGTCAGTACGCATATAAGTAATCAAACCAACAGCGCCTTCACTACCAATCTCAATACCTTCATATAGTTGCTGTGCGAGCATCATTGTTTTCTTGGTGGTAAACCCAAGTTTACGCACGGCATCTTGCTGGAGTGTTGAGGTGATAAAAGGTGGCAGTGGATTGCGACGCTTTTGTTTCTTTTCAATGCCATGAACGATTAATTCGCCATTAGCGTCTTTTTTAATAAGATCAAGTGCATTTGTTGCATCGCTTTCATTGGTGAAGCTAAATTGCTCACACTTTTGATTATTAAAAATAGAGAGTTTCGCCATGAATTTTTTGCGCTTTTTCAGCTCGGCAGTAATACTCCAATACTCTTTAGATTCGAATGCTTCAATCTCAAGCTCGCGCTCTACAATCATTCTAAGCGCTGGACTTTGCACGCGTCCTGCTGAAAGTCCGCGACGGACTTTTTTCCAAAGTAAAGGGGACAATTTAAAGCCCACTAGAAAATCCAAAGCACGTCGCGCCTGTTGGGCATTAACAAGATCCATCGCCAGCTCGCGCGGATTAGCAACCGCGGCATTCACCGCAGATTTGGTAATCTCATTAAATGCAATGCGATGCACGGGTTTGTCTTTGATGAGTTTAGCACTATTTAAAAGCTCATAAATGTGCCAAGAAATCGCTTCACCTTCACGATCCGGATCCGTTGCCAGATAAATTTCATCAGCTGATTTGGCAGCCTTTTTAATTGCATCAATATGACGTTTATTGCGTTCAATCAGTTGATATTTCATTTTGAAATGATCTTCAACATCGACTGAAGACTCTTTCGGTTCAAGATCACGAACATGCCCATAAGAGGCAAGAATTTCAAAATCATTGCCTAAGTATTTCTTAATTGTCTTGGACTTTGCAGGTGACTCAACAATTACAAGGTTTTTTGCCATAGTTTTTTTCTTAATTTCTCAAATAATATTTTTAATTTGTTCTAATTTATTTTTAATTTGTTCTAATTTATTTTTATTTTGTGTTGCTTATGGGGCTGATGATCAACAATCAGACCCATAAGCTTAAAATTAATCTAGCGAGTTAGCTGCTACTTGCCAACTACTTTGTGCGTAAAAGTGCAGCTGCTGCGGTAAAGCCAGACCCAAACGCGCATAATGCAACAGTTTTATCAGCCGCTTGAGCGTCTAATGTTTCGCTCAAAGCAATTGGGATAGTGCACGATGAGGTATTACCAAAACGTGCAATATTACTATAAAGCGTGCCTGGATGCATTTTTAAACGTTTCTCAACCGCATTGGAAATACGTTGGTTTGCCTGATGTGGGATGACTAAATCAACCGTGTTTAAGGCAATATTTGCTTGCTGGCAGCACTTATGCATGATCATTGACATCGTTTTCACCGCAAAGGTGAAAAGCTTTTTACCTTGTAGTTGTGTGAATTTAGACTCATCGGTTGGAATATTAAGCACATCGCCATTCTCAGCAATCGCCGTTAATGAAATCTCATCAATAATAGCTTTAGAATCCGCTTGATGCTGATCACCATTAATAATCGTCGCAGTTGCCGCATCACCAAATAAAAATGCCGTATCAAAGTCTTTTTGATCCATGCGTTTGGTCATATACTCGGCACTAATTAATAACACACGTTTATTCGGACGTGTTTGCAAGTAATCACGCGCACTTTGCAAACCATATAGATAACCGCTACATGCCGCATTGATATCGTAAGCAGGCACATTATGCTCACCATAGGTTTGGTAAAGTTTCTCTAATATTAAGCAAGCCATAGAAGGCGAGATATATTGATCAGGCGTCGTGGTCGTACAGATGAGCATATCGATATCTGAGAGCTTGAGATTGCCTCGAGTTAAAGCATCTTTGGCAACGTCTGTCGCTAGATCGACGATATTTTCATGATCAGCAAGCCAAAAACGTGATTCAATTCCTGTGCGATCAATAATATCGCGTGAGCTATGCTCAGGAAAATGCTGTAAAAGCTCATCATTGGTTACTAGTCTTGAACCAGTTTTAAATGACGGTGTGCTAATGCCTACTGGATAAATACTATGTTGCTTATTTTGCTTGGCAATTTCTTGTTGAATTTTGCGCGTTAAAATAGGGCGCTTTTGGATTTTTTGCTTATCTTGAGCACCTGCTGGTAGACGTAACTTTAATAAGTTCTCACCAACGGTTGCACGCTCTGATTCTTCAACATAAATCTCTTCAATGGTACCATTGCTTGGCGATAGAATCTCACCGGCTGATTTACTGGCCTCAAGATCAACCAGCTTATCACCAACCTTAATTTCATCACCGACTTTAACGTGTAACTCGGTAATAAGAACACTCTCGTCAGAAGGGCTGGCTCCAATGACTTCAACATTATAAAACCCTGCATCATTGCGGTTTTTAATCTCCCACTCAAGAGATAAGTCAAGTAACTTAGCAGCTCCTGTTAGAATACGCTCGTAAGAAGGTAAGACTTCCATTTGATTGTCAAAATTGCATGGTACATAAGTATCAGCACGAGTTATACGCTTGACTTTAACAGCTCTTTTAGCATCTTCAACCACTGAGGCAATCAGATCACCACCAACACCACAGGTATGATTATCTTCGTGTGTGACAATTAAATGTCCCGTTTTCTCCACTGAGGCAAGTACTGTTGCAAGGTCATATGGTTTAATGGTGCGTAAATCGATAATCTCACTATCAATGCCAACCGTTTCTAAGGTTTCAGCGGCTTCTTGGCATAATGAAACGGTGTTACCCCAGCCAACAAAGGTAATATCAGAACCTGCTTTGACAATACGTGCTTTACCAACAGGGATGATCTGTTTTTCTACATCCGTTGATGTGGTATCAGCGATACTGGCATTATTAAGTAATTTTTTAGGGTATAAGAAAACACTAGGGCGATTAGATTCAAAAGCAGCATTAAGCATGCCTGCAGCATCTGCCGCATTGGATGGCATATAGACATCAATGCCAGGGATGTGGGCAAAAGTGCCTTCATTGGTTTGTGCATGAAAGGGGCCTAATCCTGGGCGATAACCACCACAAGCAGCAAAGACGATGACTGGACATTCCCAATCACCATT
The DNA here is from genome assembly GCF_057495195.1 of Cysteiniphilum sp. Classification (NCBI taxonomy): domain Bacteria; kingdom Pseudomonadati; phylum Pseudomonadota; class Gammaproteobacteria; order Thiotrichales; family Fastidiosibacteraceae; genus Cysteiniphilum; species Cysteiniphilum sp. The sequence goes on from NZ_JBXTEF010000074.1 coordinate 17,733, forward strand.
TGAGCGCCAATACATGGTAGCAAGCTCGGTAAATAGTAAGTTATACGCCGGCGGCATAAAATCAGCAAACTGGATAAAGGCAACAGGGCGTTTGCCGGTTAATGCCATGCCGATTGACACACCCATAATGGTTGCTTCAGCTAAAGGACTATTAACGACACGTCCTGGGAATTGGGTTGATAAGCCTTTGGTTACACCAAAAACATCACCTTTATCATCTTCAATATCTTCACCCAATAAGCACACACGATCATCATTTAATAAGCGCTGGCGAAACACCTCGCGCATAGCTGCACCCATGCCAAGGCGTGTTTCTTGTGAGAAGTCGCCACGATATTCAGGTGCTGTTGGTAGTAAATGCTCTGGCAAGGGTGCTTCAGCATCAAAAGAAGCTTTAGGTGTCGTGCCTTTTAAGGCAAGCTCCATCGCTTCTCTAACTGCTTGTGATGTTTTTGCTTCAATGTCTTGTAGGAAGCTCTCTTTGACACCTGTATTTAATAAAAATTGACGACTTAACAAAACAGGATCATTGTGTGCAATGTTAGTTAGCTCATCACTGCTACGATAGATTCTATGATCATCAGCGTTACTATGACTATTTAAGCGCTCCACTTTAAAGACAATAATATGTGGCGCACGATTTTGACGCATATCACTAATAATTTTTCCAATTTTTTCATGTGAAGTAAATGGATTAGTACCATCAATATAAGTAATTGGAATGTCATAAAACTCATTAGGTTGTGTATGATCAGGTAATGAGAAAAAGGTGTTACCCTTGGTTTGTGTAGAAATTGCATAATCATTATCCTGCACAACAAATAACACAGGTAACGTGCGACGTTTTGCCTCAGCAAAGGCTTCTAATACTTCACCTTGTTGTGTGGTGCCATCGCCCATACCACAGTAAACAATTGGGTTATCTGCATCACTTTTAACGCTTTGCGCAATCCCAACAGCGGGCAAAGCTTGATTGCCAACGGGTGTGATAATGCTGACGATGTTGAGCTTGCGTTCACTGACACCAATCACCATTTGGCGGCCATTAGAGGCACTTTCAGCCTTACATAAAGAGCTATAGAAAAACATTTTGGCTTCCATTCCGCGGGCGTGCATTAAAGGCTTATCACGATAATGGCAATGCAACCAATCTTGAGGTTTTAAGTATTCCGCAAAAATAGCCGCGCCCTCATGACCCTTGGATGAAGCCAGAAAGTTGGCAGTGCCGCTATTAACCATTTCGGCTTCAGTATTATCAATTTGACGAATGCTATACATTTTTTGATAGCAGTTTATTAGCATATCTAAGTTCGCAGTTGTTGCGTTCATTAAACTCGGTTCCTTAAAAAAAGTATCCACAATATTGATGACCTGGATTTTAGTGTGGTAAATATTGGTAAAGTTCGCCCTTAATGTCAAACACAAATCAGGCAAATCAAGCAAATATCAAAAAAGCAGCGAGAAATAGGGTATAACCATGTTCCTGCTCATTTTGATTGTGTAAGCATTGGCTGAGCGTCAGTCGAAGCCCCTATAAAGTGTGATTTTCCCAAGCTTGCACACTTCGACTAATGCTCAGTGCACCGCTTCGACTTGCGCCCAGGGTACGGTGAGCACTTGTGGGTGAATAAAGCACTTGAACCACTATAAACTATATTCCTTTAAAAGTGCTTGCATGACTTCTTTACAAACCTGACGCACCCAACGATTCTTTTTATCATGCTTTAAGCGCTCAGGGTAAGATAATTTAAATGGAAGACCCGGTAAATCAAAAGGTAACGGCAAATGTTTTTTATTAAATATACGTGCTAATACCGTTGAAGCAGTCATTACATATTTATCTTGTAAGAGCTCAGTGGCTGCACGCAAACTGCTGATTTGTAAACATAGATTACGTGGATCAGGATGCCCTAAAATATCTAATAATAATTGATTGCTACTTCCTTGGGAAAAAACGATATGAGGAAGTTGTAGATATTCATCGTAAGAGATGGATTTTTTAGAATCATCAAAAAAAGAATCAAACATCAAAACACCTGTCTCGTAGCTATAAATTTCATCATTAAATCCTTCAATATGTGTTGGAATACCAATAACTGCGTCAGTGTTTTTTAGTGTTTGATCATGTGCTTGAAGTGATATATAAGATAATGTGGTAATACTAATTTTATGTTGATCATTATATTTTAAAAAAGCATCAATAAGTGCTCTGGTGCTTGTTTCAGAAACGGCTTCAGTAATCTGTAATTGGATATGGGTCGGTGTCTTGTAAGGGTCAAAATCATGAGCTGGCATTAAGCTTAGCATTTCATCGGTAATTCTAATAATAGGGTTTACCATATCCTCAGCTTTAGGTGTTAGTTTCATCTTATTGCCGTCACGTATTAAGATATCATCTTTAAACATGCCTCTTAATTTGCCTAAGCGCATCGTAATTGCAGGTTGTGAAACATTCATTAATTTAGCAGTTACACTGATGTTCTTTTCAATAAGAAGGTGTCGCAAAATCATTAAATCACTGCTGTCCATAGATCATCACCTTAAATATGTTTGATATACATTTTATGATTCATAAACAAACAATAGCAAATATTCTCCATAAGTCCATTTTATAACCTGTTTATTAGTGTAATTAAAGAACACAAAATATATCAAAATTATATTGAGCGTATAAACAATCTACTTTAAGCTTGAACTTCAAGGAATTGAGCAGTAAAAAGGTTGAAAAAGTAAAAATGTCTGAGTATAAGCCAGCTAAATTTGCGATGTTGTTTGCACCGATTTTAAGTATGTGTATTCTTACGATCGGTAATACTTTTTATACAACCTATACCACGCTTGAGATTGAACGGATGGGGCAAAGTAACTTTATTGTCGGTTTAATTTCTGCGGCGTATTTTACAGGTATGGTGCTAGGGTCTTATTTTACTCAACGGTTAATTTTGCGCATTGGTTATATTCGCGGTTATGCGTTATTTGCAAGCCTAATGGCAGCAGGTGCAATGTCACAAGGCATTTTTTATGATGTTAGTGTTTGGGCGGTGGCGCGCCTTGTCTGTGGTTACGCATTAGCCGGATTGTTTATTGTTGTTGAAGCATGGTGCTTGGAAGGAGCGGGCAGTAAACACAAAGGTTTGGTGCTATCAATTTATCTGTTTGTCTATTATTTTGTACAAGCATCAGGGCAATTTTTATTAAACATTCCTTTTGAAACAGTGCTGCTAGCATTCTGTATTATTTCGATTTTGGCCACTTTATCGATTATTCCAGTTTGTCTGACACGCTTTGAAGCACCAAAGCAAGAGCATATTGAGTTATTATCGCCTTTTGTTCTGTTTAAAAAAGCACCACTTGGTATCTGGACGGCAATGACTGCGGGTATGATTTTAGGGAGTATTTATACCATTTACCCATTGTTTCTAAAGCAAACAGATGTGCCTGTGCATACGATTTCTTATATGATGTTTGCCATTATTATTGGTGGTATGTTGCTGCAGCTACCCATTGGTAAAATCTCAGATATTATTGATCGTCGTCTTGTTTTATTAATCATGTTAATCGCGTCAGTAGTAGTCTCGGTTGTAATTTGTATATTACATGACAGCTTTTGGCAATTAGCTATTTTGTCTTTTATATTGGGTGGATTGACCTTCACCTTTTATCCATTGTCGATCAGTCATTCCAGTGATTATTTGGATGCGGATCAGTTGGTGGGAATTGTCGGTATTTTAGCACTATCTTATGGTATGGGCTCAATGGTCGGACCATTGTTAACAACATGGCTTATGTCTATTTTTGGCCCTTATGGCTTCTTTACTTTTGTGGGATTTGTTTGTTTCTTATTAGCAGTCTACACACTATGGCGCTTACGTGCGCGTGAAGCACCTAAAGAAGATGAAAAGGTTGCTTTCCAAACGGTTGTTGCTGAAGCATCTATTGCGACAGAGGCAGTGGTAGAACAGCAGTTAATCGAAGAAAAAGAGAATAGTGATCACAGATAAAAAAGCACGTACCGCTAGTCAGTCACAAATTGTCTGTTACAATGCTGAGCTATCTATAATTAATAATCGAGTTTACGATGAGTTATACAAAAGCGCTGTCTTTGGTTAATGTTAATAAGATATACAAAGGCGGCTTTCATGCGGTAAAAGATGTCAGTTTTGATGTTTATCCGGGAGACTTCTTCGCCTTATTAGGACCCAATGGTGCAGGTAAATCAACTACATTGGGAATGATTTCAGCACTTGTTAATAAAACCAGTGGTAGTATTGAAGTTTGCGGTTATGATACGTTGAAATCACCCTTTATGGCACGCAAGCATTTGGGCGTTATGCCACAAGAGGTAAACTTAAATATCTTTGAAACACCGATGCAAATCCTATTAACACAAGCAGGGTACTTCGGGCTTAATCGTGAGACAACCAAACCTTATGCTGAAAAACTGTTAAAAGATATGGCTTTATGGGATAAAAAAGATGTACAAGTACGTTTCTTATCTGGTGGTATGAAACGCCGCTTGATGGTGGCACGTGCGTTAATTCATAAGCCTAAAGTGTTGATCTTGGACGAACCAACGGCAGGAGTTGATGTGGAGTTACGCCAATCACTATGGGAGCAAATGCGTGCGTTAAATAAAGAAGGCTTAACCATTATCTTAACCACACATTATCTTGAAGAAGCTGAGAGTATGTGTAATCGCATTGCGTTGATTCATCAAGGTAAATTGCACACAAGTTCAGATATGAAAACACTCTTAAGATCAGTCGACAAAGAGACATATATTTTTGATTTGAAAGAGCCAATAACATCGTCACAGATGCAATGTGAATATGGGCAGTGTCAGTTATTTGATTCAAATACTTTAGAAATTGAAGTCGATAAAAGTGTAACATTGAATCAATTATTTGCTGATTTAAGTCAACAGAATATTGATGTATTAAGTGTTAAGACAAAAACAAATAAATTGGAAAAACTGTTTATTGATGTCGCAAGAAGTAAGGCATAGGTGGGGAAGATGACATTCAAAGAATACTGGGTTATTTATTATACAATATTAAGGAAAGAAGTGGTGCGTGTGCTACGCATTTGGCCGCAAACCTTATTGCCTTCGGCGATTACCATTAGTCTATATTTCCTAATTTTTGGAAAAGTGGTTGGTGCGCGCGTTGGCACGATGGATGGTTTTGGTTATATGCATTTTATCACGCCAGGTCTTGTGATTATGGCAGTTATTAATAACTCATATGCCAATGTCGTGGGATCTTTTTATGGTGCACGCTTTAATCATTCGATTCAAGAGCTTTTAGTATCTCCGGCAACCAATCATTTGATTATCTTGGGCTATGTCTCAGGCGGTGTTGCACGTGGCTTTTTTGTTGGGATAATGGTGACGATTGTTGCAGGATTATTTGGCGGGATTTCCATAGGGTTTAGTGGACTATTGTTAATTTTATTATCATTTATTTTATGTGGCACTTTATTTTCATTAGGTGGGCTGTTAAATGGTATTTTCTCGCAAAGCTTTGATGATACGACGATTTTCCCTACCTTTGTGCTAACGCCATTGATTTATCTTGGTGGCGTGTTTTATGGTTTGAGTGCATTACCTCCATTTTGGCAACATATCGCGCAATATAATCCATTGTTCTATATTGTTGATTTTGTGCGTTATGCATTTATTGGTCACTCATCGGTCAATCCAGTGGTTGCTTTAGTTGCGATCGTGTTACTTATCACTATCCTTTATAGCTTGGCATGGTATTTGCTATCACGCGGTATCCGTTTAAAGTCTTAGGGGAATAAAGGAAATAAAAGGGTATAAATGAAAATTTCAGTCATTCAATTAAATTACACTATTGCTGATTTTACGTATAACTTTGAAAAAATATCGCGTGCGATGCATGAACATAAGGCAGCGGATTTAATCGTATTCTCTGAGCTTTGTATTATCGGTTATTATCCGTATGATTTATTGACTTATGATGAAGTAATCAACAAACAAAATCAGATTATTGATGCGCTTAAAACGCTTACAAAAACACTTGATACAGCGGTGGTGATAGGTGCGGCAACAGCAATAAAAGGGCTTAAAAAATTTCACAATAGTGCACTTGTCATTGCTGAAGGTGAAATTATTCATTGTTATCACAAACAGCTTATTCCAAGCTATGGGGTTTTTGATGAGACAAGGCATTTTATTGCCGGACAAAACAAAAATCGAAGCTTCAAGTTTAAAGGTCAGCATTTAGCTATTTTGATCTGTGAAGATATTTGGTATGACAACCATCAAGGCTATATAACAAATCCGATTGATGATTTACCTCAAAACCTTGATGCTTTGATTGTATTAAATGCTTCTCCTTCGATGTTTGGCAAGTTTGAGCAGCGTCTACAGATTGCGAAAAATATCACCAGAAAAATTAAAGCGCCTGTGATCTATAGCTCACAAGTTGGCGGTTATGATGAGCTAGTATATGATGGTGCAAGTTTCGTGTGTAATGCCAACTCAGAGCTTATTGCATTAGCAGATAGCTTTAAAGAGGGGAGTTTTAGCATTGATATGGAGCACTTACCACAAGCAATACTTAAATCGCCATATCAAGACAACCCACAGGCATTTGTTTTGCAACAGCTGATATGTGGATTAAAGGATTATGTGCATAAATGTGGATTTAAGGGTGTGGTTGTTGGATCATCTGGTGGTATTGATAGTGCATTGACTTTGGCAATTGCTGCTTTGAGTTTAGGTAAAGATAATGTCAAAGCAATCACAATGCCTTCTGTGTATTCCTCTGAAGGATCGGTGAGTGATTCCATTGAATTATGTCAAAACTTGGGCGTTGAGCTTTTCACGCGTGAAATTAAAGAGGAATTTTTACTCACTTGCAGGAACTTTAGCAAAGCATTTGGCACTGAGCCTAAAAAATTGACCAAAGAGAATATGCAGGCGCGTATTCGTGGGCGAATTGTGATGGAATACTCCAATGACACAGGATTTTTAATGCTGACAACGGGTAATAAGAGTGAGCTTGCCGTGGGCTATGCGACGCTTTATGGTGATATGTGTGGTGCGCTTAACTGCATAGGTGATTTATATAAGAATGATGTTTATGCCTTATCAAATTATATTAATAAAGCATATGGTGAATTAATCCCGCAAAGCATTATTGATAAAGCGCCATCTGCTGAATTATCAGAAGGGCAAAAGGATTCTGATAGTTTGCCAGATTATGATCATCTTGATGCTATGCTTAAGCTTTATCTAGAGCGTGATTTGTTGGCAGATGATGAAATAAAGCGCTTGGAGAACATTGTTGCTGAAGTAGATTTAAACGAGCAAAAAAGAATTTATCGATTAGTGGAGTTAGCTGAGTTTAAACGCAAACAAGCACCACAAATTTTATTTATTCAACGCCGTCCGTTTGGCATTGGTCGACGCATGCCAACCACGGCGAAGTTTAATAAGTCATGATAAAAAATTTCCATTAATGGGTAAGGAGTTGTCTAATACTAAGTTGTTAATTTGGAGAGGCTTTTTTATAACTAAACTTATAACTAACGCTTTATCTCATAACTATCAATTTAACATAATATATATTATGCGAATAAATAATGAGTGTAGTGAAAATGACTATTATATAAAAAGATTCATGTGCTTATGCTTGTGTTCATCTTGTTAATTAAGCTAAAGCAACTATTATCTTTCATTATGAAAACCGATATTACTATTTAATTATCATGGATAAATCCAAAGCACTTATTGCACTTTTACTTTGTACGCCAATATTTGGTATTGGCATTGATCTTTACACACCATCATTGCCACATATGAGTGCCTATTTTAATAGCACGGCAGCAGCAACTAAGTTAAGCATTAGTTTATTTATGCTCGGTGCATTTATTGGCATGATTGTTTTTGGCACTATTGCTGACGCTTTGGGACGACGCAAAATTGTCTTATGGAGCTTGGCACTTAATATTGTATTTAATATTGCTATTGCATTATCACCTTCCATGTCATGGGTTATTATTTTTCGTTTTATCACGGGTATTTGTGCAGGAAGTGTGTCATCGATGAATCGCGCACAAGCCACAGATATCTTTAACGCACAAGAGATGAAAAAAGTCTCCTCATCAATGACGATTGCGTGGGGTCTTGGACCGATTTTGGCACCCTTTATTGGCGGCTTGCTACAAGAGTATATTTCATGGAAAGCAAGCTTTGTGTTTCTCGCATTTTACTCCTTTATTCTCATGGCATTTGTTTATCGTTATGTGCCTGAAACTCACGTGCATAAGCACAAATTAAGTCTATCTAAAGTGTTTGCTAATTATAAGCTTGTTCTGAGTTGTCAGCAGTTTTTAGGTGCGATTTTACAAAGTGGCGTACTGTATATGCTGCTGCTTTATTTTGGGATTATTGGCAGCTTTTATATTCAAGAGATATTACATTACTCTGCCGCAAGTTTTGGTTATATTTCTTTATTTATTGGTATCGCTTATTTTGTTGGAACGATCGTCAGACGCGTATTAAGCTTTGTTGATGATAAAATATTAATGAATATCTCATTTGCAATTTTGCTTATGAGTAATGTTGTATTCCTTATTATGAGTTTTACTTTTAGCCAAAGTCTTAGCATATTACTTATTAACATCTTTATAGCCTGCTTTCTTACCGGTATTTTATATCCTATTTACTTGAGTAAAACCTTAAGCTTATTTCCTCAATTAGGTGGTACTGCAGGTGCTATTACCGGTGCTTCAGTGATGCTTATAATCAGTGTGATGACGTCCATTGCCAGTCTTTTTCGTATCCATACACTAACAGAGTTTGTTGTACTTTATCTTGTGACGGTTGTTATTATTGTCATTATTCAAATGTTAACATCCACAAAAAAATCTTAAAATTGGCTCAACCGCCCTATTTTTTATTATTTTAATTCAACCTGATGTTTATTAGCCCAGCGCTGCATAAGATAAGCAAATATCACATAGATAACACCTAAGCCAATACAAATTAATCCAACCCAAAAGAAATAAGACATATAAGTTGGTAAGCTTTCCAATGGATTGACCTTACCATCAGGCATGGCAACTAATTGCCCTAGTTTTCCTGCAAGTGCCCCACCAGCTGCTAACGCCAACATGAAAAAACCCATGCCAAGGGTGACAATCTCTTTTCTAAAGTATAATGCGACAAGTGAAAAACCAAGAGCAGCAACAAGTAGCTCAGCTAAGGCCGCAAAAACATAAAATAAAATCATCCAGTTCCCATTGATATAGCCATCTTTAGCGCTTAGTAAGCAGATAAGAAACAATACAATAAATGCCACACCTGATACGATAGTGCCTAGTGCATATTTATAAGGGATTGTTGAGAATTTGGTACGTTTTGATCTTTGATATAGTAGCGCAAGAATCGGGCTTAAGACAACTAACCAAAAGGCATCAAGTGAAGCATAAGTCGCGGGTGATACATCGATACCAATTAACGTTAAATGCACATTATGCTTAGCAAATAAGACAAGGGTTGAAAACATCTGATTATAAATCACAAAATAAACAATGGCTTCAATGACTAACAAGACACCTATAATCTGCATAAAGCGTACTTTGATATCTGTCACTTTCATTGCATCTTGCAGCATATAAATAAACATCAAAACACACAGTGCGATAATCAGGTAAAACGAGACATCGGATATCTGAAATAGCAAATAACAAACAACGATTTGTACTAAAGAACCTAAGATAATCATCGCAATAATTCTTAAGTTAATGCGTTCACCATCACGTTCACCGTTAATATCTTTCAATAATTGGTAACGCAAGCCATAGTTTAGTAGTGAGACGATCATCCCCAGTACCGAGATCCCAAAAGCGGCTGAGTAGCCTGTGTGTTCAGCAATAATTGGGGTAATGGCAATTCCTAGGAAACTGCCGATATTAACCCCCATATAATATAGCGTGAAAGCTGAATTTGAGCTGGCTGCATTATTGCTAAATATCTTTGAAATTAATGCCGTTGGCGCCGGTTTAAAGAAACCATTACCAACGATAATAAACGATAATGCCCACATAACGGTATTAAGATTATGCGTCAATGCCAACATGCCATAACCAACAAAAAGCATAATGCCACCGGCAACTAAAGCACGCTTAATACCAATATATTTATCGGCAATATAGCCGCCAATAGTCGGTGTTAAATATAGCAGTGCAGCAAAGATACCAAAAATCAGATAAGCCTTAGATTCATCAAGATGCTCTGCAGTGATAAATAATAAAAACAATGATTGAAAGCCATAAAAAGCATAACGCTCCCATAGTTCCATAAACCAGATGACGCCAAACTGACGCTTACTTAAATTTTTTTGATTAATTTGATGTTGAGTACTCATTATTGGTGAAACTCTCAATATTTGGGCGTGATGATGTGTTTAGTCACGCATTTTTGAACAAGGAAGGTAAATAATGGCGAGATTTAATGCTTTTGTAAATAATTAATTTATTTTGTAGAGTTGATAGATATTATTCATTGTAATGTAAACGATTGTTTGTGATATGTTATATTTTGCATTTTGATTTTAAATACGTAAGCTTTTGCGCAATTTTACTTTCAAGCCCCCTATCCGTTGGATAGTAATATTGGTGAGTTACACCTTCAGGTAAATAGCGCTGATTAACATACGCATCTGGAAAGTCATGTGGGTATTTATAGCTTTGCCCTGTTATCTCTCCTGCAGGTTTCACATTACGCAAATGCATTGGTACGCTGACATCTGAATGATTTTTTAAATCGCTAAAAACATTCTTATATGCCATGTATGATGCGTTACTCTTAGGCGCTGAAGCGAGGTAAATTGCTGCCTGAATTAGTAGCAAGCGCCCTTCTGGTAATCCTAAGCGTTCATACGACTGCCATGCATCTAAGGCAACATTAAGCGCGCGTGGATCGGCATTACCAATATCTTCTGAGGCAATACACAGCATGCGCCTTGCAATCACCAAAGGATCAGCGCCACTTTCGATCATATTGGCAAGCCAGAAAATCGCAGCATCTGGATCAGAACCACGCACTGACTTATGAAATGCGGATAATTGATCATAAAAATAATCGCCCTGTTTATCAAGCTTATGCGCGTTTTCACCCAGCGCAATATTTAGCAACTCATCATTTAATTCAACTGATTCTTGCTCACTCGTATTTGCCATTAAAAAGAGCATTTCAAGGACATTAAGTGCTTGTCTGCAATCGCCTTTAGCATAATGATATATTTTCTCAATAACCGTATCAGGTAGTATTAGTTCATGCGCTGATAGTGTCTCGTCATAGATCAGCACATATTGCAAAAGATCGCTGATATCATCAAGAGACAACGGTTTTAAACGCAGCACCGTTAAGCGTGATAATAATGCATTGTTAACTGAAAAAAATGGATTCTCCGTCGTCGCACCAATTAAGATTAAATCACCACTTTCAACATGAGGTAATAATGCATCTTGTTGTGATTTATTAAAGCGATGAATCTCATCTAAAAATAAAATAGTTGCCTGCTTATGCTCAGCAAAATGCATTTTTGCCGATTCTACAGCAAGCTTAATGTCTTTAACACCAGCACTAACTGCCGAAAGCTCTATAAAGTGATAGGAAAGCTCATGAGCTAACACTTTGGCTAAAGTGGTTTTACCAACACCTGGGTCGCCATAGAAGATCATTGACACGATATGAGACTTATCAAGCATCCGTGTTAGTATCTTTTGCTCACCTAACAAATGTCGCTGCCCTACATAGTCTTTGATGTTTTTAGGGCGCATTCGATAAGCTAATGGTGCTTGAACATAAGACATAGCTAATCCTTATTGTTTTGATAATTATTGACGATCTCGTATAACATGCCTTCACGCAATGCACCATCTGATTTCAACATGTTTTTAATCGATAAACGATTAAACAGCGCATAAAGCACGCAAAATCCACCTGCTAAGATGTTTTCGCGATCTGCTCTTAGACCATTAAAGTGAATATTAGCCACCACTTTCTTTTGTAATAACTCAGCGGCCAAATTCTCTAAAACCTCACGCGTAATGCTGCCATCTGACCAGTTGTTTGCTAGTGCTAAATCCGAAATCGAGCGAATGGTACCAGAGGATCCCAGAACGACTTCCCAACCTTTTTGACTGTATTCTGTAGCAATCGGCTCAATTAAGGTGTGCGCATAGGTAATTGCCTGTGTCATATTGGAAAGACTTAATAAACCGTCATTAAAGAACTGGTTTTGCATGCTGACACAACCCATTTCAAGACTGACTAATGCCTTTAGATTCTGCCCCTTACCAATAACTAGTTCCGTTGAACCACCACCAATATCAATAATTAAGGCTTGTTTCTTTTTGGCTTGTGTTATGGAAGAAGCACCGACATAGACAAGACGCGCTTCTTCTTCACCTGAAATAACTTCAATTTTGGTTTTTAATATACATTCAGCTTCTGTTAAAAAGTCTTGAATATTATCCTGTGCCTTACGTAGAGTATATGTGCCAACGACTTTGACTTCATCGACCTGATAATGATCGATTGACAAAGCAAAGTTTTGCAGACACTCCAAAGCACGGGTTTTAGCTTCATCAGTAAGTCCCATGTCATCGGTGAGTCCGGCTCTTAACTGTACTTTGCTTTTACCACGATACAGCTCTTTGATATCACCTTCGGTTGTCACCTGTGAGATCAACATGTGAAAACTATTAGAACCCAAATCGATTGTCGCTACTTTTTTACTCGACATAATGTATTACTTTTCCTAACTTATACTATCCATTGGCATCATAGCATAGCAACAAGTAATGCCAAAGGTATTCATTTTTATCTTATGATTAAATTTAACAATTTTTCTTGAAATTACAATTTACACCCCTATCTATCAGCTCGTGATACGCCAAACGGGTATTACAAAACCTTTTGAGTCATATGACTATGACTTCAAAAAAAACTAGAACAAACTTGCTAAATTAGGAGTGAAATTATGAATACATTAGATGCACTTGTTAGAAACGCCATTGGCTTTGATCGCTTATTTGCATTGGCTGAAACAGGTAAACCAACCAGCTACCCTCCCTACAATATCGAAGTTTTAGGTGAGCATGATTACTTAATCAGCATGGCAATTGCAGGCTTTAAAGAATCTGAGATTGATATTGTTGTTCATCAAGGTAAGTTAACTGTCACCGGCAACAAAAATGAAGACAGCAAAGAACGTAAATTTATTCATCGTGGTATCGCTGAGCGTTCATTTACACACACTTTTGAACTTGCTGATCATATTGAGGTCAAAGATGCACAATTTGAAAATGGTATATTAAACATTGCTTTAGTCAAAGAGATTCCAGAAGCAATGCAACCTAAGAAGATCAAAATAAATTCAAATGCACAAAATACTCAAAATACACAAGGTGCTAAAAAACTTGAAACAATTAATTAATTAATAAATTCCACGCTTGCTCTTTGTAGTGGCAAGCTGCTTCTTGCGGATCTTCTGCACCATAAATACCGCGTCCAACAATAATAATATCTGATTTTTTGTGCGTGATAACATATTCAGGGGTGTTATAGTTTTGCCCTAAGTTGTCACCTCTGGAGGCAAAATTCACCCCTGGTGTCATCGTGGCTAAATCATTATCTTGACTTAGTTTTTCTTGCGCAATAAAGCCCATCACAAAGTCTTTATTTTGCTCTGCTTCAACAACCGTTTGTTGTGTGTATTCATCACTAAATAGATTGCCTTTACTACTCATTTGTGCCAAAAGTAGTAAACCAATGTCACGCCCTTTACACCCTTCTTTTAACCCATCAATAATGCCAACCCCAGGCAAAAGATGGGCATTAATAATATCTGCCCATTGGGCAATATGATAAACCCCATCACGCACTTGGTGGCAAACGGTGTTACCAATATCGGCAAACTTACGATCTTCAAAGATAAGAAACCCTGCTTCATCAGCGATTTGGCGTAATTCTCGCGTCAATTGTGGTGTAAAATCAGAGACGATATCAATATGCGTTTTTAAGATAGCAATATGATCTGCCGTTTTCTCAACAAGCTTTAGAAGTGATTTACTATCTGTGACATCAGCGGACAAAGCCAAATTCGTTTTTTTGCTTTGTACAATTTTGTGTAATTTCTGTGTGACCGGATGCGTTGATTGAGCATAAGGAAGTCGCATGATTCAAACCTAACTGTATACTTGATTTGAGCGCAAACTATAACATAGGTGCCCTTTGGCGTCTATCAAGGGCATTGATTATTTTGGTGATTTTAATGATTTTGATTATTTACTGGAGTTACGCACTTTTGCTCAACTACCCCACCTCGCAGGCTCGGCACCCCTTCACAAGTGACATAGGTTTATAGGGATCTTTTTGTAAGTGGGTTTTAAAATGGTTGAGTTAAAGATAAGATGAATAAAATCACAAG
>NZ_JBXTEF010000075.1:0-23273 GCF_057495195.1 Cysteiniphilum sp.
GATCATAGGTTGTGCTTTTATTGCTCGCTTATATATGTCAATCATCTCACTTAAGAAATTCGGTGCAATAAAAACACTTTTTCAAGGATTAGGTTTAATGGTATTGGCAAGTACTATTTTACTTGTAAGTTCAATTTTAGGATTTGCAGACGAAAAAACATTGATTATTTGCGTTATGCTTTATGCTATGGGTAGCAGCATCGTAGGACCAACTGTTGTTGGTGTTGCACTTTCCTTCTTTAGCCATAAAGCAGGTGCTGCTAATGCTGTTTATGGGTTCCTGCAGATGTTTGGGTTGTTTCTAGTAAGCTCAGTTGCCGCAATCATTCCTGCTGAAATTTTTGCTTATGCACTGATTATTTTTGTCATGTCATTTGCTGCTTTAATGTTTTTAAGCATTCTCACCTTTAAACAACACACCTCATCACTTCATAAAACAGTCTGTGCTTAATTCATAATTCTTAATACATAGACTTGACAATCAAAAGGACTTGACTGGATACTAGTGCGATATAAAAAATACATATACCATTACGTAATGCTGCCTATTCTTGACAAGTTTTCCACTGAACACGCCCACTGCAAAACGTTTACAAATGAGCTACTAACTTCAGGCTTTAAAGGTGATATACAGCATGATTATGCCACCCGCATCAGTAGCTCAATTGATAATAGTATTTATCAAGTCGTGCCCGAACTTGTCCTTTTTCCTAAAGAGCATGCTGATATTATCAAGATTTTCACCTTGGCAAATAGCAACGCCTTTCAAGAACTTAAGTTTAGCGCGCGTGGTGCTGGCACTGGCACCAATGGCCAATCGCTAACTTCTGGCATTATTATTGATACCAGTCGCTATATGAATAATATTTTAGAGATTAATCTAAAAGAAAATTATGTTTCAGTTGAGCCTGGTGTTGTCCTAGATCAACTCAATGAAGTGCTGGCGCCACACAAAGTGTTTTTTGCACCTAATTTATCACCAAGTAATCGCGCCACCATTGGTGGCATGGCAAGTACCGATGCCTGCGGTAAAGGCTCACGCATCTATGGACGCACCAGTGAACACTTATTAGAATTAGAATGCGTATTAAGTGATGGTGAGGGCGTATTATTTGAAACAATAGATGCCAATAATCTTGATACACTTATTGATGAGCATTCAAGACGCAACTCTCTATTGACTCAAATCTATCAATCAGTTGCAACTGAAGTGATTAACCAATATGACAAGATCACTGCCCAATTTCCAAAGCTTGATCGCTTCATGACAGGCTACAATCTTGCTAAGTGCTATGATCCACACGCACATAGTGTCAATCTTAATTATCTGATTTCAGGCGCTGAGGGCACGTTGGCATTTATTACTAAGCTTAAGTTAAAACTCACTGCTATCCCAAGCCACAAGGTTTTATTTGCCATTAGCTATAGTGATTTTGACTTGGCATTACGCGATGCTAAAAACCTATTGAACCTAAACCCTGCAGCAATTGAAACCATTGATGATAACATTTTGAAACTTGCCAAAGAAGATGAGATTTACCCGCAAATTCTTCCTATGCTAGAAGTGCATACCAATCACGCCATTGCTGCCATTAATCTGATTGAATTTATTGCCCATAGCGATGAGGGACTAAGTGCTAAAACTCAACAAGCAAAAGAACATCTGAACACGCAAGAACGTAGCTTTTATCTTGCGACTGGTAAAGATGAAATGGCTATATTATGGGAGCTTCGCAAAAAGGGAGTGGGCTTATTAGGTGTGATGAAAGGTGCCAAAAAGCCGATTCCATTTATGGAGGATACGGCTGTTCCACCGGAAAACCTTGCTGATTATATTGTTGAACTAAGAGCGCTTTTGGATAGTTATAATTTGCGTTATGGAATGTTTGGTCACGTTGATGTTGGCTGCTTGCATATGCGCCCTGCTTTGGATATGAATGACCCGAAAGATCAAGCGTTGGTTGTTAGATTAACCAAAGAAGTCAACGATCTTGTTAAAAAATACGGTGGCGTTTACTGGTCAGAGCATGGCAAGGGCTTTAGAAGTGAGTACGTCAAAGACTATTTTGGTGATGAGTTACACACTTCTTTGCAAAAAATCAAAAAAGCATTTGACCCGTACAATAGACTAAATCCAGGTAAAATCGTTGTGCCTTTTGCCAGCAATGACGAACTGGTCAAAGTCAACGGCCCCTTTCGCGGCAATGAAGACGCTAAGGTTGATAGTAACACCCAAAAGCTTTTCTCAGGCGCATTTGATTGCAATGGTAATGCCGCTTGCTTAAATTACCATCCTGATCAAGTGATGTGCCCATCGGCAAAAGTGTCACATAACTGGGTATATTCGCCCAAAGGACGTACCGCGCTTTTACGTGAATGGTTAAAGCAACTTGCTGAAAAAGGCTATCAACCCAATCCATTTTCTACTGATTCATCCACTAAAAAACAAAACGTCAATAAGAATGACTTCTCCTACGAAGTCTATCAATCACTTGATAAATGCTTAGGCTGCAAAGCATGTGCCACAGCTTGCCCAATCAAGGTTGATGTGCCGGCAATGAAACCGATGTTTTTAGCTGAATATCACAAGCGCTACAAGCGCCCTTTAAAGGATTATGCCATTAAATATGTCGAACAAACGGCTAAATGGCAAAGCTTAAACCCAACGTTTATAAACTCAGTACAGTCCGTACCCTTTATAAAGACATGGATAAACAATAAACTTAAGCTTGTTGACGCACCACTGCTGTCTAAAGAAACATTAAAAGCAGGGCTTAAAAAACGTAATGCCTCAAGCTTCAACATTGAAAAGTTAAAAGCACAACAAGCAATCAACCCACAACAAACAGTTTGTATCGTTCAAGATGCCTTTACTAGCTTTTACAATGCTGAGGTTATCTTGGCAGTATATGATTTATTAACTAAGCTTGGATTTTCTGTCTTTGTGCTGCCGTTTTATGAAAATGGTAAAGCTGCACACGTTAAAGGGTTCTTGACTTACTTCCACAAAAAGGCTGCACGCGCTACTGCCTTTTATAATCAAATTGCTCGTTTAAATGTCCCACTGATTGGCATTGATCCGAGCATGACCCTGGTTTATCGTGATGAATATCGTATGGTGTTAAAAGACCAAGTACAATTTAAAGTTGAGCTATTACAAGAATGGCTTGTCAAACAACTGCCAACTATTAATATTACAACCAAAGAGCACACGACAACACTATCTTTACTAGCCCATTGCTCAGAACGCGCGCTTGCTGCAGTATCAATGCTTCACTGGCAGAAAATTTTTAAAGCGTTTGGTGCCAAGCTTATAATTGAAAAAGTTGGCTGTTGTGGTATGGCTGGTACTTTTGGACATGAAAAAGATAATCTTACATTATCCAAAGAGATTTATGCTTCAAGCTGGCAAAAGAAAATAGAATTGGGGAATCAAAACAAGCAATACCTTGCAACAGGCTTCTCTTGTCGCTGTCAGGTTAAACGTTTTAGCAATAAACAATTACAGCACCCTGCCGTTCACCTTCTAGAGTTAATCAATTAATCTAAAAAATTAAAATCAGAGGATTCGAGCATATGTTACTGGATTTTAATGTCGATTTTTGCTAACTTCACAGCCCTGCAATATTATTAGATTGTAAATTTCTGCACCCGTAGCTCAGCTGGATAGAGCGTTGGCCTCCGGAGCCAAAGGTCGGACGTTCAAATCGTCTCGGGTGCGCCAGCTTTAAGTCTGATCTACCCCGTCAATTTGGGACACTTTTGGTTTTCGGATTCCATACTATCTTCAAACTGTTTTGGTGTCATGTAATTTATCGTTGAATGTTTCCTTTTGGTGGACTTACTGTCCCAAATTGAGGGGGTACATCACTTTCTCTGAAGAACCAGCACAAACATCTGATGCATTGAAAATGTTCAGCAATAGCTGGGCAACTGTTGAGGATGATTTGTTTGATCACCAAATTATAAGTGGCTAAATTTGAATCCAAGCTTAAATCCACAGGCTCTGGCATAGTTTTCTAAAGTGCTGACTTTTGGGTGAGTTCCAAGCTTCTCTAGCCGACATACATTACTTCTTGTGGTGCCCATCTTCAAAGCTATTTGCTCTTGAGTAAGACCTGATTTTTTACGAAGATGTATTAACTCATTAATCAACTCAAACTCCGCACCAAGCTTATTGTATTCGTGCTTGACATTATCATTTTTAAAAGCTTGCTCTTTTAGCTGTTTAAGATTCATTTTTAACCTCCTTCATTCGGCTTATAGCCAGCTCAAGTTCTTTCTTTGGTGTTTTTTGGGTTTTCTTTACAAAAACATGTAGAACTATTATCTTACCATCAACATAACAGAATATGCTTCTAGCAATACCTTCTAATGCTTTAGCTCTCAGCTCAAACAAGCCATTGCTTAACGCCTTAGTATGAGGCTCGCCTAACTGCGCCCTATGTTCTTCCACTAAATCAAACAATCTTAACATTTTTGCTTGCAGCTTATCCGGAAGTTCTAAAACATTTCTTTCAACTCCAGAATAAAATTCCACAACCCAAGACATCACGATCATCCTCTTACAATGTTATCTTTAATGATAACATGAAAACGCAGAATATCAAGAATATTGCAGTAACGACTGGGCAACTGTAGAGGATGATTTGTTTAATACCCTGCAACGCTATTCTTATGATGGATAGAAACATACGCATTTAACACCTCACTCTAGTGCTAAATGATATCAATAGTTGTTTTTATTTAACACTTAACTATAATATAGAAAACATACCATTTTTATACCATATTTAAGATTATATGAAATTCGAATATGACTATGAAAAAAGCATCGCAAATAAAGTTAAGCACGGAATTGACTTTGAGGATGCTCAGGCATTATGGAGTGACCCGTTTATGCTTGAAGCTCCAGCAAAACTAATAGACGAGCCACGCTATTTGGCAATTGGCATAATTAACAAAAGACACTGGGCTGCTGTATTTACATACAGAGGTGATCTAATTAGAATTATATCAGTCAGACGCTCAAGAAAAAATGAGGTGACATATTATGAAAACATCTGAATTTGAAGCAGCATTTAATGATGGTAGTGACTTAGATGCAAACATAGACTGGTCTAAAGCTTCTCGACCAAATCTAAAGGTTAAACGTGTAAACGTTGATTTCCCTGAGTGGGTTTTGGCTGCTTTAGATAGCCAAGCTAGATTACTGGGGATTACTCGGCAAGCTGTAATTAAAACATGGATTGCAGAAAGAATTCAATCAAGCCATTTATAATAGTAAATCAACAGCCTTTTGCTTATGCTCTGGGGCTAGATGAGCATATCGCAATGTCATTTTAAAATCACTATGTCCTAGTAACATAAACTTTCACCCTTCATCACCAACTGGCTAGCAAAGTTATGTCTCAAGTCATGGAATCGAAAATTTTTAATACCTGCTTTTCTCATAAGTGTCGCCCAAGATTTATTAATATTATCAAACTTTGAGCCTGTTATTGGCGATTTAAACACAATGCCAGATTGTTTTCCTGAACTAGACATATCCAAGAAAATCTGTCTAATATTTTTGTGCATTGGAATACTCCTTGAATGCCCTGATTTTGTATTACCTTTATCTAGCGTGATCTAATTGGTTTTTAAATCTATATCAGACCATGTTAATGTGAAAATCTCGCCACGCCGCATTCCAGTATAATAGGCAACTTTCACCAGATTACTAATCAGCTCGTCTGCATCATCTAAAGCTTTTAATAAAGATGCAGACTCACGGTTAGACAAATAACGTATTTTGCCAGGCGACTCCTTGAATTTTTTAAACCCAGCCAACTTGTTCTCTTGCAGATAACCAAACTCTACTGCTCGACTAACTGCGCCTTTCAGGACAACAGTAGCTGTTTTGTTTAGTGTTGAGTCTGACACATTCGCATCATTTTTGTATTGAAACAAAAAGTTATTAAGCGCTTTCAAATCAAGTTCCTCCAAAGGCATTCCATGTAGTGGTTGGCAAGTATTTAACAACCTATGATGGATTTGAATATAACTTCTATGATTTTTCCTGCTCCAATCTATATAAAAGCGCTCCAAATATGATTTAAGTGTAAGCTTACCACTGTCACCTGCTTGTTTTTTCTCGTTTTGTATATCATGCTCTTGGGATACTAACAACAAAAGCCTCTGAGCTTCTTTTTTAGCTACAGGCAGTGGTATAGTTGGGAATTTCCCTATGGTATAGCGTTTTTGTTTTTTATCAGTATTTCTATACAAAACGGTAAATGTTTTAGCTCCAGATGGAAAAACTCTCAATACAAGCACATTGACACGGAACTGAAAAAACCCCGAAAATGCCCCATAACCCTCTCCGGAGCCAAAGGTTGGACGTTCAAATCGTCTCGGGTGCGCCACTCTTAAAGCCTTATAGATACCTTGCTCTAGCTAAGCCCAGCTATCTCATTGGCATAAGCTTTGATACCGAAGAACGCAACGTTGCTGAATTAGAGGTTGAGCTGTTCCAATCGTGAATTACTTGCAGACTTAATCTACCCTTGTGAGAGCACTGTATTAAGTTGCTGCTTCAATGTATTAACATCAACCACACCTGCAATGCGTTTAATTTCACTATTTTGTTGATTGCGTAAAATCAGTGTTGGTAAACCTAATACGTTCGCCGTTTTAAGCAGCTCTGTGCTATTGATGTTATAGTCTGAAACATCCACCTTAATGACCTTGATATTATTTTTCTTAAAGTACTCTTGCATAGCAGGCGATAGCAAAATCACTTTAAGCTTTAAGCAACTCTCACACCAATGTGCAAAGTAGTCAACTAGAACGTATTGATGCGTTTTTAATGCTAAAGTGACTTGTTGCTTTAGCTCTTGGCTATTAAAGACTGTAGTAAAGTCATTTTGTGTAGAGGCTATACTTGGCTTGTTTGTGGTGTGTAAGGTGTGATTGGCAACTATAGTTAACAACGCCAAAAACAGGATAATGGCCGCAATAAAATGTTTGGTTTTTTGTTGAATAAATTCGGATATGACAGATGCGTAAACAAGATAGAGCAAATAAGCGCTAATCAATAGAGCATATAGGCTAAAAATAATAGCTTCTAATAGGGTGATGCGACTTAGAAGGAAAATTGCCATTGCTAACATCGCAAAGCCAAAAATGACTTTGATTTCCTGCATCCATGCGCCTGATTTCGGTACAAAGCGCTTAAGCCCAAGCGCGATAAGCATCAGAGGCACACCCATACCAAAACCTAGAGCAAAAAGTGCCACACCTCCGTAGAGAATATCGCCTGTTTGCACAATGGTCGTTAGTACACCAATTAACGGTGCTGATGTACAAGGTGATAATACCAAGCTTGCAATTGCACCCATGAGAAAGCTTGCGAATATGCCACCGGTTTTAATATTGTGTTGCGACTGCCCAAGGCGCGCACTGATGGCTTGAGGTAGCTGAATTTGAAAAACACCAAACATGGATAGCGCTAATACAGCAAATAATGTAGCAAATAAAATAATGACCCAGCTTTGCTGAAAGAAAATCTGGAAAGATAGTCCAATGCTGCTAATAATAATCCCCAAAATAGCATACATCACGGACATTCCAAGCACATAGGAAAGCGCTAATAGAAAACTGTAAAACTTACTGTGATTTTTACCGACAACAATGGCGCTGATAATTGGCAACATCGGTAAAACACAAGGTGTGAATGCAAGTAATAAGCCAATACCGAGAAGTGCTAAAATACCCAACCAGTTAAAGTCATTTTGTTCATAGGGTAATACGTTTTGATCAATTGTGATTTCTTTGACTTGTGGTAAATGGCATAAATTAGTGTCACAACTTTGGTATTTAACCTCGAGCTTACTGTTAGGTGTTATTTCACCTGACAGCGGGATACGCAGTAATACTTGATTGGTATACACGGGCTCATTTTTAAACACGGGATGTGTAGTTGCTGGAGGAAAGTAAATTTCTCCAAGCTCTGCTTGATCAGCATGTTGTAGCTGTATGCTAATTTTATTTTTATAAAGATATTGCCCCTTGGGAATGCGCCAGCATAAGGTGATTTCACCTTTGTTTTGAGTTTCTATCACGCTTAGCTTGTTAAAAGATTGTTCAGGTGAGTTAAAGAGATCAATATTGCTGAAATTACTACCCGCTAAGAAATTATTAGCATTAGCAAAGCCAAATAGGCTAAACACTAACAAGAATAACAAACAGTTTAGCTGTCGTCGTAACACAAAAAAACTCATTGCAAGATATATACTAATAAATGGCATGGTAGCACGATGCTGCTGGAAATGAAGTGCCTAAGTGGTGCTTTAGAGATTATTTTTATTCTCAAATTCAGCGATAAACTTTTCGGCAGCGGCAATACGCTCTTTGCAAACAAGATAGCTTTTGGATGCTTTTTCCAACATAGGGGCGAGTTCATCGATCATGTTGGGGTTATTTTGTCCTTGCTGGAGCTGATAGTTAATCTCTTCTAAAATGGCATAGTTCTCAGCATAAGTTTTGGTTTTATTTGTCATTTGTAATCTCTGCAGCTATTTGACCATCATGGTAATGAATGGTGAGTTTATCACAGCTTTTGGCACTTTGGGCAGAGGTAATATATTTCCCGTCATCACTCGTTAGGCTAAAGCCACGCTTAAGTGTTGGTTCAATTGAAGCGCTTAAGATTAGTTTATATTGCGCTTGAATGCTGTTATTGGCGTATTCTAAGACAACTTTGGCTTGTGTCAATGCGCTTGAATGCCAGTGGGTAACTTGAAATGTGTGCTGTTGTAACATCGCCTTTGCTAACGTATGTACGTGTGTTGCAATATATTCAATATTAGTTTGCGCGATATGTGTATAACGATGTGTTAACTGCATTAGTTCATGGTAGTGGCGCTCATGCAGTTGTTTCTGGTAACTTAAGGCTTCTTTTGAGAAGCTTATAATTAATTGGAAATAGTGCGCATAAATCGTTTTATGATGATTCAATGTTGTTTTTATCAGGTGTTGTGCTGAAGTTTGTTTAGACTCAACGTCTTTATGATGGTGTTGCACTAAATGACGTGCTTGGCTAATAGTAAAGTCAAAATGCTTTTGTGCATTTTGCGCTTTGGTAATGATATTTTCTTTAATAAATTGAATCACCTTAGATGGGGTATCAAAACTTTTATTGGCAAGTTGATCAAGTATCGTTTGATCACGCTTATGCCCAATACCAGTAAAAACAGTAATCGGCATATGGCAAATTGCATTAGCGGGCTCAAAGTAATTAAAGCCATCAAGATCAGACTCAGCACCTCCACCACGTATAATGACAATGCAGTCATAGTTTTTCTGATGTGCTTTTATGGATTTGTAAATCGTGCGCAATTGTGTGGTAATTTCAGTTGCACAAGTTTTGCCTTGCATACTGGCATGATAAACATCAAATTGGCATAAGTGATGTTTCTGTAAGAGCTTTGCTTCAGTAAAAAAATCTTGAAGTCCTGCCGCGTGTTTACTTGATATGACGGCAACATGTGTGAAATCATTAGGTGTCTTAAGCTTAAGATTTCTATGGTGTAATCCTTCTTGCTCCAATCGAGTTAAAATAGCTTGCTTACGCGCTTGACGATCACCTAAGGTAAAGCTTGGATCAATATCAAGAATATTAAGGCTTAAGCCAAAGGTTTGATGAAAGTTCGGCTCGATTAAAAGCAATACTTTTAGTCCTGACTTTAACGACTCCCCTGTGCTGCGTTGGAATTTAGCATTAATCTTAATCGCCATGCTTGCCCACATATTGATGCGTACTTTGGCAATCATTTGTTGGGTGTTATCGTCAAACTCAACAAGCTCACCATAAAAATGTCCTGCATTTTTTTGCCATTGCGAGATCTCACCACGCACCCAATAACCATGATTGCCATTAAAGCGCTCATCGATGCTTTGTTTAATTTGTGTTAAAAAGTCACTTAGGCTAAGAGGCTCTTTTATCGTCGTCAGTGCAGTTAAGCTCATATACAATCTGAATTTATTGCAAGTCTAAAATATCGCTAATTTTTAGTTTTAGCGTTTTGGCGATCACCGATAAAGGCACGCCGGCACTTAGCATTTCTTCAGCCTCAAGCTTAAGCTCGGTATGGCGCAAATTATTTTCAAATGAAGATGAATGTTTCATAAACCCTCCTGGTTTGGTTTTTATTTACATAAGATCATGCACTTTTTCTATTTCAACACCCCGCCTCGCAAACTCGGCACCTCTCTTGCAAAGAGGGGAATATAAAATCACCATTGCCTAATTCCCCTCTTTGCAAGAGGGGTGGCAGCCGCAGGCTGACGGGGTGTTTACAAAATGCACAACTTCAGTTATTTAAATTAATTTAACAAATTGACATTATACGCTTTGATAAAGACGCTGCTTGAGCGCTTGGCGGCGTTGCTCATAATGTTTTTGTTCATATTTACTTAGCTGCAAAGTATAACTGATTTGATCGTTAAATTTCAGCATGGTTTTCTCCTTCTCTTTTTCTATAGCAAAAATGACCTATCCAAGCGCATTCCCAAGTAAACACCTTGAATGCTCACGCGATGCGCAGGATAGATCATCGGGGGGAGGTCTTCATTGTGGGGGATAAGTGTTACAGTTTTATTATCCTGCATTTTAAATTCTTTTAATGTTGCTTCCTTTTCATCGATTAATGCCACGACAATCTGACCGTTGCGGGCAATATGTTGTTTTTGAATCAACACTAGATCACCATCTAAAATGCCACTTTCTTGCATTGAGTTGCCCGATATTTTTAATAAATAGCGATCAGGCATATTCAGAAGTTCTGATAAATCAATGGTTTCGATCACCTCATAAGCTTCTAGCGGTAAACCTGCGGCAATCGTGCCAACCAATGGTAAATGAAGAAGATTATGCTGCCCATTATCTGTTTGATCAATGATTTCAATATGCTTGCGCTTACCTTTAGGGATGTGGATATAACCCTTTTCTTTGAGCGCTTTAATATAGTAAGAAACTGTGGCTTTTGATTTGAGATTCAAAGCTTCTGCAATGTCACTAAAGGTAGGTGAGTAGCCATTTTCAGCCTGAAAACTCTGGATAATGTTTAAAACTTGCTGCTCTTTGTTATTTAACATGAACCTATCTCCTTGCCGTTGATCTATACCGCCCGCAAACCATTTTACAGTCTTTCTGCCATTGAATTTCTTGTTCTTTGACATTAAACAACGCAAAATGATTCACGAGTGGTATATCGCTTATTATGTTCTAAAAAAGTTTAAAATCAAGCGTAATATGCAAATAAGTTCAAATTAAGTTTAATATTGAGAGTTAATAAGTACTTCTTCGCCAAATTTACCATTGTGTGGCATCGGTTTATGCGTTGAGTTTAAAGGGCGCAGGACACGGATTGCTTTGGCACCTGCCGCACGTGCATCGCTAATATCCCCATCAGAGTCGCCATAATAAAGCGTGATTTTATGTTCTTTAATATAAGGCGTTTTCGCGCCATGCTTAGGACCACTAAAAATAACTGGATTCATTTTATCTTTAGGAATATCAAAATCATGCTGCAGAATACTCGTTAATTTTTCTGTCTTTGTTTTAGGTCTTCCAGTGATAAAGTAAATATGATCTCCTCGTTTAAGATGCATTTGGATAAGTGCATATCCTGATTGTTTGGGAATGGAGAAATAATCCCAGTCATTATTCATTTTCTGCCAAAATTTGGGATTCTTAAGAAACTCATTGCTCTTTGGTGAGAACTCCTGCTTACCACGAAAGAAACCAGGACTTGAGAATAGCAGAGTATCATCAACATCAAAGCCGACATTAATGGGCTTGGTGTTGGCTAAACTCTGTTTAATTTGCTCAACAGAGACCCAATGCACTGGCATGCGCTGACTGAGCTCACTCATTGTAACGCCCGGATTTAATGTGCTATGTGTGTTGGCAACTGTTATTTGCGCGAATAACGCAAAGACAATGCAAGATGTAATTAATGTGGCTTTTTTAAGCATGTTTAAATTCCCTCACTTCAGTATATGAAAATATCATTGCCGCAAAATACACAAAAAAAATGAAATTGTCATGCAGGTTGTGTTAATGAAGTTAACGTGATCTTGAGAATGCGGAACACTAGAGTTTGAATTTATTAGGTGATTATAGAGTATCTTGGGGCTTTATCGCGAGAGTGTTTATACAATAGCTAGATAATAATTCAATTTAACGTATGCATATTGCTTCAAAAGACCTAAAAATTGTTGTTTGCGATACCAAATAAAATTAGTATTAGCAACATTAGAAAATTCATTTGGATAATTGATATGTATAAGCTATATCACAACCCTCGCTGTAGTAAATCGCGTGCGGCATTAGCGTTTTTAACGCAAAATAATTATGACGTTCAAGTGATTGAGTATCTCAATACACCGTTATCTCAAGCAGATATATTGCGAATTTTAGAGAAGTTAACTGTTGCCAAACACATGCTTATTCGTAGTGGTGATGATGATTTCAAAGCTTTAAATATCAATGATGTTGAGAAACGCTCAGATAGTGAGATTGCAGAAATTTTAGTAAAAACACCTAAATTAATGCAGCGCCCAATTTTGGAGACGAGGGACAAAGCTGCCATTGCACGTCCCTTGGAGGATATGATCGCTATTTTAGAATAGTTATCAAAGTGGCATTTTTGACGTTTTTTGCTTTTTATTTTAGGGCGAATTGTCTACTATGAGCCCTTTATTGTCGATAGTGGTCGCATAACATGAAATTTACTTTATTAAAGAAAAGTGCCAAAGCGCGTCGCGGCACTTTAACGTTTGAGCGTGGGCAGGTACAAACGCCTGCGTTTATGCCAGTAGGCACCTATGGTGCAGTCAAATCTTTGTCACCTGAAGATGTTAAAGCCACGGGTGCTGAAATCTTACTTGGCAATACTTTTCACTTATGGCTGCGTCCAGGCACTGAGATCGTCAAAATGCATGGCGATTTGCATGATTTTATGCAGTGGCAAGGACCGATATTAACGGATTCGGGTGGCTTTCAGGTGTTTAGCCTAGGCGCACTTAGAAAGCTTACCGAAGAAGGGGTTACCTTTCGCTCGCCACTTGATGGCTCAAAAGTGTTTTTAGATCCTGAAATATCAATGCAGATTCAGCGTGATCTAGGATCTGATATCGTGATGTGTTTTGATGAGTGTACACCGTATCCAGCAACAGAGCTTGAAACAAAGGCATCGATGGAGTTGTCGATGCGCTGGGCATTAAGAAGCAAAATCGCACATGGCGATAATCCATCGGCTTTATTTGGGATTATCCAAGGTGGGATGTATGAGCATTTACGTGATCAATCCTTAAAAGCATTAACGGACATTGGCTTTGATGGTTACGCAATTGGTGGTTTGTCTGTTGGTGAGCCCAAGCCTGATATGATTCGTATTTTAGATCATACAGCACATCAAATGCCTGAAGATAAACCACGCTATTTAATGGGTGTTGGTAAGCCGCAAGATCTGGTTGAGGGTGTGCGCCGAGGGGTTGATATGTTTGATTGCGTGATGCCATCAAGAAATGCCCGCAATGGTCATTTGTTTGTAAAAAGCGGTGTTATCCGTATTCGCAATAGTCAATATAAAACAGATACCTCACCTTTGGATGAAAGTTGCGATTGTTATACTTGTAAGAATTTCTCAAGAAGCTATTTACATCATTTGGATAAAACCAAGGAAAGCTTGGGTGCACGTTTAAATACAATTCACAATATCACTTACTATCAGCGTTTAATGAAGAATATCCGTAACGCGCTAGATGAAGATCGTTTTGAGGATTTTGTGCAGGAATTTTATAACGATATTGGTCAGCCGACGCCAGAGCTTAAAGCATAAAATGACACAATTGTGAATTGTGTATTTCAACCTTGCTAAGGCGATGGTAACATAAGCTTATTATAACCATGCCAATGCAAGATTCATGAGTATCTATTTATACAATTCATTATCTGGAAAAAAGGAGCTGTTTCAGCCGATTAGCCCACAAAAATTAAAAATGTACGTCTGTGGCATGACGGTTTATGATGATTGTCATATTGGACATGCGCGCACCCAGATCGCCTTTGATGTTATTGTACGTTATTTTCGCTTTTGTAATTACGATGTAACTTATGTGCGCAATATCACCGATATTGATGATAAGATTATTAAACGTGCCAATGAGAATGGTGAATCAACCGATGCACTCGTTGAGCGCACAATCAAAAGCATGTATGACGATTTAGATCGTTTAAATATCCTAAGACCTGATTTTGACCCACGAGCCACGCAAACGATTCCTGAAATGTGCCAGATGATTGAAAATCTTATTGCTAAAGGCTTTGCTTATGCACCGGGCAATGGCGATGTTTATTATCGCGTTGAAGCATTTAATAACTATGGCAAATTAAGTAAGCAAAGTTTGGAACACTTGCGTGTTGGTGCACGGATTGAAAGTAATGAACAAAAAGAAAATCCCCTAGACTTTGTATTGTGGAAAGCTGCCAAAGCCGGTGAGCCAAGTTGGGATTCGCCATGGGGGCAAGGTCGCCCGGGTTGGCATATTGAGTGCTCAGCAATGTCTAAAAAACTCTTGGGGGATAATTTTGATATTCATGCGGGAGGTTCAGATTTACGTTTCCCGCATCATGAGAATGAGATCGCACAATCAGAAGCGGCTAATGGTTGCAGCTTTGCTAATTATTGGTTGCACTCTGGCATGGTACAGGTTGATGATGAGAAGATGTCTAAATCATTGAATAACTTCTTCACCATCAAAGAGGTATTATCTGAGTATCACCCTGAAGTAGTTCGCTTCTTTTTGATTTCAGGACAATATCGCAGTGAAATCAATTACTCTAAGGAGAATTTAGATCAGGCGAAAGCAGCAATTGAGCGTTTATACACGGCATTGCGTGGCATTGAGATTACTGAAAAGACAGCAGAAATAGCAGAAGCAAAGCAATATATTAATGACTTTAAACAAGCGATGAATAATGACTTTAACACACCAGAAGCATTGCCAGTGTTATTTGCCATTGCCAAAGAGATCAATAAATATCGCACAAATGATCAACAAAAAGCAGTTGGCTTTGCTCAGTTGTTATTGGAGCTTGCTAGTGTATTAGGTATCCTTAAGCACTCGCCAGAGAGCTATTTTAAGCATAGTGGTGCTGATGATTTAAGTGATGATGTGATTGAAACCATGATTGCTGAGCGTATTGATGCGAAAAAGAATAAAGACTATGCCAAAGCAGACCAGATTCGCCAAACGTTAGCAGAGCAAGGTGTATTGCTTGAGGACTCAGCAACGGGCACAATCTGGAAAAGAGCGTAAAGCACGTAAAGTAAAAACGAGGGTAAAAGATGAGTGATATATTTGGTGGTGATGTTAATGTTGATGCATTGGCGCAGGATTTACATACAATCCGTGATTATCTGCGTTGGGCGACATCTCGTTTTCTAGAGGCAGAGCTTTTTTATGGACATGGTACAGATTCGGCATGGGATGAAGCAGTGCATTTAGTATTGCAAGCACTTTACTTACCATTAGATATTGATAACCGTATTTTGGATGCGCGCTTGACGCATGTAGAACGTCAAAAAGTCATTAAATGGGTGTATAGACGCGTGGTTGATCGTGTGCCATTGCCGTATCTTACAAAAACGGCATGGTTTGCAGGAATGAAGTTCTATGTTGATCAACGCGTTATCGTGCCACGTTCACCGCTTGGTGAGCTGATTCGCAATGAGTTTGAGCCATGGGTTAATCATCATAATGTCGAACGAGTGTTGGATCTATGTACTGGAAGTGGCTGTATCGGTATTGCGACAGCACATGTATTTCCTGATGCGGAAGTGGTATTAAGTGATATCTCAGAAGATGCACTAGAAGTGGCTAAGCGCAATATCAAGCAGCATGATATGGAACAACGTGTTACTGCCGTACAATCGGATTTGTTTGCAGACCTAACTGACCAGAAGTTTGATTTGATTATCTCTAATCCGCCGTATGTTGACATGAATGATTTAGCATCCATGCCACAAGAGTATTTGAAAGAACCGGCATTGGCATTAGGCTCAGGTGACGATGGTTTAGACATCACCCGTAAGATCTTAGTTGAAGCACTTGATTATCTGAATGAAGATGGTGTGTTAATTGTGGAGGTCGGTAATAGCCAATATGCGTTACAAGAAGCCTTTCAAAGCGTGCCCTTCACTTGGCTTAACTTTGAAGATGGCGGTGATGGTGTATTCTTATTAACCTATGATGAACTTGTGACTTATCGATCAGTGTTTGCAGAGGGCTATCAAGATGCCAGGTAATACGTTTGGAACCTTATTTAAAGTCACGACTTTCGGTGAAAGTCATGGTTTGGCACTAGGTGCGATTGTCGATGGCTGCCCGCCAGGATTGCCATTAAGTGAAAACGATCTACAAGTAGATTTAGATCGACGTAAACCAGGGCAGTCAAAGTTTACCACACAGCGACGCGAACCCGATCAGGTCAAGATCTTATCTGGTGTGTTTGAAGGAAAAACAACAGGCACTCCAATTGGTTTAATCATTGAAAACACCGATCAGAAATCCAAAGACTATGGAGAAATCAAAGATCAATTTCGCCCAGGACATGCTGATTTTACCTATTTTCATAAATATGGCATTCGTGATTATCGCGGCGGTGGACGCTCATCAGCAAGAGAAACAGCGATGCGTGTGGCAGCAGGTGCGATTGCCAAAAAGGTATTAAAAGAGCGCTTTAATAGCGAAATATTTGGCTATGTGTCACAGATTGGTGATATTGAACTTAAGCTTAAAGACCAAAGCTTTATTGAACAAAACCCTTTTTTCTGTGCTGATTCTGATAAAATTCCACAGCTTGAGGAATTGATGCAGTCCATTCGCAAACAAGGAGATTCTATTGGTGCCAAGGTTAATGTTGTCGCACGTAATATCCCTGTTGGATTGGGTGAACCGGTATTTGATCGTTTAGACGCCGATATTGCCAAAGCATTGATGAGTATTAATGCTGTTAAAGCGGTAGCTATTGGTGATGGTTTTGATGTCGTGAGCCAAAAAGGTAGCGAGCATCGCGATGAGTACATTAAAGATAAAGGCTTTCTAAGCAATCATGCCGGTGGCATTTTAGGTGGGATTTCCTCAGGACAAGATATCTTAGCAAGCATTGCCTTTAAACCCACTTCAAGCATTTTAGTACCTGGTCGCTCAATTGATATTCATGGCGATCAATGTGAAGTCATTACCAAGGGGCGTCATGACCCTTGTGTCGGCATTCGCGGTGTGCCCATCGCTGAGGCGATGTTAGCACTTGTCCTTGTTGATCACTATTTGCAGCACAAAGCGCAGAATTTATAACTATACCGCCCATATTGTAAACCACAGTTAGAGACACAGAAAAGCTCTCAAATAATGTTAAACCGTGTGCCAAATTGACGGGGCAGATCAAGGTGCTATAGAACCCTTGTTTTATTTTATTTTACAAGCACTTTCACTTCGACTACTTGAGGTGAGTTGATATAGAAAAATCGCGTCACAACATTAGCCACATATCGCACATAAGCATAATAATGCGGATAAGCTGCCTCAATCACAAGTACATTGCTCACATGATCATAATTAACTGCTTTAATCACCGATTTAAAAAACTGATATCTTTCTGCATTTTCCTCACCATACAGGAATTTTAATGCCAATAAAAACCCATCATTATTGCGAATATCCAGATCGGAAAAAGATCTAAAAACCTGCACCACACGATCAATATGACGAAAGCTATTTAGTCTTAGCTCAGACTTTAAAGCAATCAACTCAAAGTGCGCGCTTTGAGTGGTAAAGCTATTGGTGCTTACCTTGATCAAACTGCCGTGTTCGGCTTTTTGGGTCCATTCTACTTTGGCAAAAATCCTTTTCTCAATATCCAGCGCCTCATTGATATCTTTAGGAGAGTAGCTAAGTTTACCAACATGCTTATGAAAGACATATTCACTGACCGTATGATTGTAGTAATCTTTATACGGCTGGTTATTAACCCATACTTGATGAACATAACAAGCGCGAGCCTCTGGATCCTCAGGATGTAGTAAAGGGATTTTATCGTAACGCTCATCAATTTTTTGTGATGTTGAATAGGCTTCAAAGAGATTAAATAGCGGGATAACATTAGTAATAAACAATCGATCCTTCTGGCTAATGAGCTCAAAAAAGTCTGCTCTATCATATATCCCCACGGGAAACATCAACATCATTTCTTTGACTTTGGCAGTCGTCTCAGTCACCGGAATCTGCGACAGCTCAATGCTTAATTTTAAAGAAAACTCAGGTGACAATAAATCTAGACGCGTTTTATCATTTAAACCCAAGGTATATGCATCACTATTGTAAACCGTCGCTAACACTTCCTTTTGCGTACCATCATCATAGATGACACGCACTTTAATTTTATTCTCTTTAAGCAACATTTCTTTTAATTGACATAATTTAAACTCGGCTTGTTTCCACAACAAAGGATTGATCCACAAATCAAAGACATTGTGATTAAGCTCTGTTGGGGCATCAGTCTGCAATGAAACTTGCGTTGAGGTCGTTGTTAAATCGACATGATCAACCTTAAAACACGTCAAGTTAACTTCGCTTAAATTACTATAATGAAACTGTTTTTTTGCCTGAATATCATAAACATCAAAACGCTCTTTTGGCTCAAGGCTTAAGCAAGCTTTTTTAATCTTTGACTTAACCGCAATGAGCATATGCTTAGGCAGCTGCATTAACAGATTTTGATTATAACGCGATAAACGATAATCTCGCTCACTTCTAAGTTGTGCCACCAAGTTGCTTTGAATATCCTTACCCAATGCCTCAAACAAATGGGTCAATACCTGATAATGATCATCGGATAAATCATAGTTTTTGCTGACAAAAGCCGTTTTTTCATCGAAAAAATTCATACCCTTCACCCTGTCATTGTTGTCATTTGTGATGGATTAATAAAGCTAATAACTCCGCCAACTGCCGTCGTACACATCGCTTTATTATTCATCGTATTAATGGGAGAGCCTTGTACCATCGTCATAATATTCGTTGGGATAAACTGTCCTGCTGGAATACACGGCGAAATAGGTTTTAATGGGTTCCATGCCGGATTCGTCACTGCTGTACAACTTGGCATTGGCAAAATATTTACCATAGGTGCCGCATCGGTGATATTAGCTGCAGGCTTGTTATTAATCAGCACGGTTGCACGTAACGTGCTATACATCCCAGGACCCAAACCAAAAGTGCATAACATTTGCGAGCTTGTACAAGTAACCATTGTTGCTTGTGGCGAGCCACTACTGGCACTTAATGCACTTGCTGCTTGACCACTTAATACGGCTGTATTACTCATCGAGTTATTTAAGTTTGCTAAAGCGACCTCAAGTTCAGCTTGCTCAGCAAGCTGTTTTGCTGTTTGTGCGCTTTGAATGTTACGCTGCTGAACTGCGATCACATTTTGCATCTGTATCGTTTTTGCCTGCATTTCATCTAACGCTTTGGCCGCATTTTTTGACTTTTGCGCATGTGAGCCAATCTCGCCTGCGGCTAGGGCTAAGGCATTATTAATCTCATTAATTTCATCTTCAATATGCGCTAAATTCTCACAACTTTGTAGCTGATTCAACAGCTTAGGTGTTTCAGGAATTAAATCGTTGACACTCGGGATACCAGATGTTGACATACTCGGTATCGCGCCACTTAACAAGGCTTGCATGTTAGGTAGCGATGGGCTCCCCATGGCATTGATAAAATTTTGTTGATCCAATGCCATAAATTGACGCTGATAATTAAGTACTGGCTCTAAGATGTCATTAAGATTAGCCACACTCGCCATAGAAAAACCGCTAGGTAATGGTACCTCCTTATTGAGCAACATTGACAAGCAATTTTGCAAGTCTTGTAAAGGAGATAATAGATCAACCGACAGCGGAGGTAGGTTTGGCACTCCCATCAAGGGCGGCATCGAGAAACTCATCGCATTTGCTAAATTTTGACATAATGCATCAAGTTCCATTTGAATTTGCTTAAGCAAGCTTAACACATCAGGCAATGACATTGTATTAAGATCTATGCCTTGCAAAAAGCTTGCCAGATCAGGCAATGATGCCAAGCTTGGCGTATTAACACTAGGTAAACTGATCTTGGCAATAAGCGATTTTAACTGGCTAAAAGCATCCAACACTTCATCACACAAACAGCTTGCCATTTGCATATTCGCCGTAGGCACTTTGGGTAGATTTTGTGATAGATTTTGAAGCTTCATAATTTCTGCATTGATACTTGCCTGCAATGCCAATGATTCATTACCTTGTTCAGCCAACATTGCATTTAAACTTGCTGTATACGGTCCAACAATAGCGCTACTATCAAAGCTTCCACCTTGGGGTAATTTAGGCAAATGATCTAATGCGCTTTGTAGCTCAGTCATTTTTGGCAGCATTTCTTGTGCATTGAAGCTCATATCAGGTACACATGGACAAAGTGAATCATGTAATGCATTAGCATTTATAGCAAGTTGTGATTGAAATGCCAAAGCCGTTGGTATTTGTTGCTTAAACTGATCTAACGCCGCTGTTGTGCTTTGTAAATGTGCTTGATAACTGGCTAAGAGCTCATCGCTACTAGGATCTCCTTGCCATGCCAACGCACTTGTTTTTAATCCCGAGAATTCTGTCATAACCGCAGCATGCGCATTGGTTAATTCTGATAATGGTGATGCGCTTACCTGTGATTGAGCAATGAGTAAACTTGGCGTCACTTTAGCAACACTCGTCAAATAATCACTTTGCAAGCGTGTCACTTGTTGCGATGGCATACTTGCAAATGCTTGCTCGAAACGCGCCTGCTTAGCGCTTTGTAGATCACTGCCAATAAGATGCGATGTACTATCATCATTTAACACCATCACTACACCCTCACGAGCAACAACCTCCATCTTGCGATTTTCTGCTGATTGACTTTGCTTGACCGCTGTTGATTGCGCATCGCCTAACATCCGTGCCTTTTTACTGACATTTTCAGCTACAAGTGGTAAACCAGCAGGTACCACAAACACCGACCAACTTTGCACTTGCCCATTTAGTTTATTCAATGCTTGTTGCTTTTGTGTATCTTGCGTACTACTTGCCAGATCTTGCACATGTGCTGATGCCGTATTTGGATCTCCTAGCTGCACGTTTTGTGCTTTGGCAGCTTCTTCATGGTAACTAACGATTGATTTAACCGTTTCAGCGTCATTCTCAGGCAGTTTTATTTGTCCTATTTGCTGCAAAAAATCTGTGTTTTTCATCATTATTTGATCACTCATGGGTAAAACAGCTGTATTTGCAGTCTTAGCATCGAATGAGGCATTGGGGTACCCCATAAAATCAGCTAAGGTTTGCTTTTTTGCAATCTCACTTACTGCATCTTTGCCTGTATTGCCTTTATTCCCATTACTCAAATCACTTAACTCTTTTGATAGATTCTCTTGATACTGGGCATACGCCTGTGTCTGGCTATTGATATCTTCAACACTACTTTCTGAATTTAAGCCAAGAATATTTTTATGGATCTGTAGCAAACTTGTCTTTTGATTGCTATCGTTTGCTACATTAGTAGCGCCTATTGCGGGTGCTTGTGCTTGGCTTTTCTTTAGCTGATCACCCAAGGCATTGATATATTCACTACTCGGTGTCATGGTTTGCGGATCAACATTAACTCGCTGTGATTGCCTCGTTAATAGAGCTTCCTTTTCACTTTGCTGAAAATTACTTACTTGCGGGCTTAAATTCTCGGATATTTTAGCAACTTTTGACATATCACCAGCGGATCTTGCATCGGTTAATGAATCATTTGCCGCTTTTAAACTTTGTATATTTGGAGCATCTGGTGCTTGAGTTGATCTGGAGGTCAAATCCGCAATTAATTTCTGTGTTTGATCGAGATTAACATTCTCAAGACCACTGGCTTTATAGTCAGGACTCGCATACTGCTTCAATGCACTTAAATTGCGCTGCAAAACACTGCTTTTTTGTGTTAAGCCTTGTGTCTCACTTTCATTATAGATCGATAAATTTTCGATAAACTTTTGGAAATATGCCAATTCATTTGCCATAGCCAATCCTTAACCCACCGAGGTGGTTAAACCCTTTACCGTTGTACTTGTCGTGCCTTTAATATCCACTGTCATCCCTTGTACAGAGGCCGCTTGAGTAGCCTTAACAGCAACACTACCACCTTGCAAGCTTGCACTACTTGTTGATTTTAAACTCAGTGAACTGGAACCCGTAATACTGACTTTATCCGCATTAAGCGTAATCTCACCGTCTTTGACCTCAATCACACTGCTACCCACTGCAAGCTTAATATCTTTGTCTTTCAGTGAAATGCTCGTGCTACTTTTTTGAATCAACACTTCATCCGTAGTCACTTTAACCGTGATATCCCCAACGACAAATGCAATTGTTTTTTCTGCTTTTAAGCTATATTCATTGCCAATTTGCAATACTGCGTCACCCGCACTTTTATATTGAATATTGCAGATTTCTTTTTCTTCTTTACCTTTGACAGCAACCGAAATCCCGTCGCTGTTCATTGCGATTGCGTGCTTTGCCATTATGAGTCCTTTTTAACACTAAATTGATTAATGGTGAAGCTCATACTCTCACCTTGCGGTTTCTCAATATAATACTTCCACCCAGATACCGGTTGATGCTTTAAGATAAAATAAATAGCAACAGGCGTATCACTCACATCTAAAGAGATCTTTTGTGCCCCTTGATCTGGCATAAATACATAGCGGGTAACGCCCTGATCTAGCGCGCTTTGGCTAATGGTTGCGTAATCTGCGGTAACAAAACTCTTTTGGTCTGCCGGTTGACTAATCAACATTGTGATTGGCTGTTTATCATTGGCATCTTTTGACATGTCGACCTTCACCGTCATTGTTGTCGAATGATACCAAGGGATTAACGAGCAGCCGCTTAACATTAAAAACACTGCCACTATTGTTATATATTTCATCATTTTTGCCATTGTTTTACTCCTGCTCTAACTCTTTTTTATTTCCAACCAAACCTCACTCCCAAAAAACACCCCGTCAGCCTACGGCTGCCACCCCTCTTAAGAAGCATAGGTTTATAGGGATCTTTTCTATTCATTTAATTCTTCTCCTTGTAAAGTCTGAAAGCTCGACCAAGCTAGGG
>NZ_JBXTEF010000076.1:0-8666 GCF_057495195.1 Cysteiniphilum sp.
TCTTATCTTTAACTCAACCATTTTAAAACCCACTTACAAAAAGATCCCTATAAACCTATGCTTTGCAAGAGGGGTGCTTAAGCTTGCGAGGCGGGGTGTTGAAATAGAAAAAGTCTGTAACTCCAGTTATTATTTGATTATGCTTATTGGTTTAGCTAAAAATAACGTGTTAAATCAACAATCGACAGAGATGGGATACCACCTGAAGGTATTTTTGCGGCAGTAAAGTATGCACTTGTAACATCTGTTGCTTGATCATAACTTGAACCATTATATTGCGCTCTAATGACTTTAGAATTACCGGTTACAAAGTAAAGATTGCCCGCATAATCAACCACCATGTCGTCGATATCAAAAGCACCCGTTATACCAGTAGGCATTGTAATGCTAATCGGAGTATTACTCATATGTGCTGTATCATAAACTAAGACTTTTCCAGCTGACGTACCTACATAA
Source organism: Cysteiniphilum sp. (assembly GCF_057495195.1). Classification (NCBI taxonomy): domain Bacteria; kingdom Pseudomonadati; phylum Pseudomonadota; class Gammaproteobacteria; order Thiotrichales; family Fastidiosibacteraceae; genus Cysteiniphilum; species Cysteiniphilum sp. Next base: position 457 of record NZ_JBXTEF010000076.1, read on the forward strand.
AGCTTAGAGTCATCTCTATTTACAATCATTGAAGTAATCTGACCTTGCGTAGCCGTTGTCAAAACTGCTGATGTTGTCGTTCCAGAATGCAGATCACCAGCATTAGTAGTATGATAGATTGTCTCTGTAGTTGCTCCTTGAACAATAAAATACATGCCATTGCCTGCATTTTCAACAGCAACTGGCATCGGGCTCAAATTAAGCTGATTATTGGCAGGGTAAGTTAATGTGTTCCAACTCGTACCATCAAAATGAAACAGTTGATTTGCTGCAGTTAAAACAATAAGCGAAGCATAATTATTAGAAAACATTCCATCTAGACCTTGGAAGTCATCATTTGATGTTGCAGGTGTGATGGTTGGAGAACTTGTACTTGGAGATGTCACCTTTAATAAATTTGCCATCCACTGACTATCTGATACCCATAGAGCACCTGAATTATCAAGCCCTAAACCGACTGTTTCAAAGAAAGAATGGATATTTGATGATAAATCATGCCTAACGAGATTACCGGCAGTAACTGCGGTTCCGTCTTGCGTTAAATCAACAGGCAAATAGTAATAACTTCTCCCACTACTTGCATAAACTTGGGCAGAAAGAGTGCGCGGATTCAACAAACTTGCAATACCTGAAACAATCTGTGCTTTTGTTGCACTAATAACATGAATATTATCTAACGCAGGATAACCTTTTGTTGCCAAAGCAAGTTTCTTAGTAGGTGTTTGCGAGTCAATTGATCCGCCAACAAAAATACCACCAACATGAGCATTTCCACCTATCCCATTAAATGCAATGTCTTTGCCACCTCCAAGCGGTGTATGCGCATAGCTATTTGATGTGTCTATAGTAAAGCTTGATGTTCCCATTCTTTGAGGGTCAATATTAATTGGAAAAGCATGGCTTGTTGTGCCAGGTGTAATCGCAGTATCAAAAGTGAATGTTGATTGTGAAGCAGGATCGATAACTGCTGATGCACTAGTAGCATTCTGATTCAATACGATATGGACATGATCATATCCTGATAGACCTTGCACATATAAATAAGCAGGTCGTTGATCATCTGAGTCAGTTGGTGAAATAGCCATAGCGTAAACATCACTTGCTCTTGTATTAGAGCTAGAAATATTCGCTGTAGGTGTTGCAGGTGCTGGCACTACATTTAAGAAAAAATCAAGATGACTAAAAGACACTGAATCAGGAGCTGCAGCCTGTGGCATTAAAACAATATTAGAGTTAACGTTAACCCCCTGTATATCCAATTCACATGCATCTGTGGTTGCAGTAAGTGTACAACTACTCACTGAAGTCCCGCCTTGCTTTAAACTCACTGTAGCATCTGTTGATATTGAATAAGTAGAAGAGTCTAAAACAATAAAGTTAACCTTAACACTCTTACCCCCAGCTACAGCCCTTCTCAATTTAAAGTAAACTGTCTCTTTATATGTTGAACCTATTGCAATGTCATGCTTATGATTGCTGGCAGTTATTATTTGACCTGTGCCATCTGAATGACTCGCATAATATACTGGATCACCAGAAACAAATACATCATTATAATTTAAACTCTGCCCAGCATATGTTGCCCCTGTTAAAAGCGCTGCACTCAAAGTGATTGCACTTAATAACTTCACTTTTCTCATAATTTTTCCCTCTAAAATTTGGTTCATTAAAAACAATGGCAACTGACTAAATATATCAAGCATAAAAAAAGAACCATGCCATGACTCAACTTATAGAGTTGCTATTAAGTCAAAATGCACTCCCTTAAGCATGCTTTTTTATAAAAAGCACCCCATCTACTATCACATACGATTATCAAGGATAATTTTGTTGTTAATATGTAGTTATGTGTTAAAGATGTAAAAAAACTAAACTTTATTAATTGGAGTTACGCACTTTAGAAAAAACTATGATTTTATAAACACCCCGTCAGCCTACGGCTGCCACCCCTCTTGGAAAGAAGGAAATTGGGCGACGGTGATTTTAATTCACCTTTCCAAGAGGGGTGCCGAAGTTTACGAGGCGGGGTGTTGAAATAGAAAAAGTTCGTAACTCCAGTTATTAAAAACAGGCTAAGACTAAACATTCACCCTCAAGTGCTCACCACACCCTGAGCATAAGTCAAAGCAATACACTGGGTATCAGTCAAAGTGGGTAAGCTTAAGAAAATCACACTTCATAGAAACTTCGACTTACGCTCAGTCAATGCTTACGCAATCAAAGTGATCAGGAATATGGCTATAGCCTAAAAATGATTAACTATAACACCATGAATTAAAAAGCTACCATTGTCCGCAACTGCATAAAGATAATTACCATCTTCACTCGCTGCAATATGATTTATTGAATATGGTGATGTTAATTGAGTCCACGTACCAGATTCTAATTGATCTATTGCTAATTTATAAACTTGATGATTACTCTGAGCCAGAACATAAATATTGCCATCAGCAATTGTTACGTCTAGTAAGTTCTTACCTTCATCAAGTAAACCCGTTGTTGAAAATGATTTAGTTATCACTTGGCTACAGCTAGCATCCCCAGACTTTATCTTTGATAAATCTAAATTGAGCAAGCCAATGCTTGAGCTAACAAATAAGTTTGTTCTTTGTTGATAAGTAATTATATTACTAATATTACCGTAATCACAGTCATACACTTGATGCTCTGCATCATTATTCAGTGCAATAATATGACCTGAATCCATTACCATGACTAACGATTTACTCTCATCTGCTTTATTAATACTAAACTGATTATTATATAATGTGTATTGGTCATTACTGTCACCACTAAATAGATAAGCTGCTTGCATTGGCGGAAGGTCACCATCAGCAGGATTTGTATCTATCCCTCCTGTGTTTGTATAAGCAAACACCTTATTATCTGTTGATGAAATGAAGCTAAAACTGCATTGCCAGTTAGATAAACTCCCTTCGGAAAAAGGAAAGCCGTCTTCTGCATATCTGGATACAGGAAGTAAATATCTCCAGTATTCATCCGCAAACTGATCAGGTCCGAATGCTCCATAATAATATGACTTACCATATTGACAATATACTTCGTCAGAAACCGCTATAAATGCATTCTGTGCTGCACTTGTGCCACCGATAGCAAATGCTTGGATCTCATTACTATTCATTTGTGTATTACTTCTATTATAAAACTGCCAAGTAACTCCATGATCTTGTGTATAAGCAATTCCTTTATCCTGTGTTGCTACATAAGTTGCGCCATTTCGTTGTATAATACTCTTTGCTGCTGAGAATTTTTCTTGTGGCAATATTTGGTCCCACTTATTCTGACTACCTATATTTATTGGTGTTGAACTATCATTATCACTTTCTTTAACATTACTTGCATATAACACCAAGTTATCAGATAGATCACTACTAGAAAATGCTGGCATGGCTTCTGATGATAGCATCAGTGATTGATCTTGCTGCCAAATTACACCATTATCACTAGAATACATCAATGTAAATAGTTCATTCTCTGAGTTTAAAAATGAATAGCCTAGCGTATATAAAACACCTTTATCTTGAAATATTTCCATTGGCAGATAATGCTCAGGCGTATCAATTTTGCTAAAGCTTTTTCCACCATTATTTGATCGATATAAATAGCCCGTCGGTGGATCCATAGTTAAAATACAGGTTACATCAATCTGATCGCCATCAACATATAAACTCATGAACATTGGGTTTGTAGCATTTGGAATATTTACATCCATTAATTGCCATGTGGCGCCATTATCAGTTGAACTATACACTTGATCACCATAGCCGATAGCACCATCGTCTTCCTGTGTATTAACAATCATATATAATGCACCATCATTATTATAAGAATGTGTTAACTGGGTAATTTTCTTAATCTCAACCGACTTATCATTTTCTTCTACCTTACCAAGATGCCATGAAATACCATAATCATCTGAGCTAACAATGACAATTTTTCCATCTTGCTTTGCTGTATAAGAAATTACCCTGCCGTTATAATCTACCAAACTAGCCGCGGTGATTTCAACAGGTGGCTTACTACCATAATACTGCCAACTTTGACCATTATCTGTTGACTTAATCAATGCATGCTGAGCATTCTGTGCCAAAAATAAGTAAATAGTACCGCTATTATCTGTAAAAACTTTAAGAATATTATTATTGGCTAGCAATCCAGTGCTTTTATCAAAATTAACCCAACTTTTGCCATTATCACTTGAAACAGATAAGCCTGCACCATTGGTATAGTAAATTTTCCCTTGGACTTGATAAACACTTCTTGGCAAATCGGCTACACCACCAGGTAAAGGTGCATTAGATAGCACTTTTCTATCAACAAAACTATCAGGATAACTTGTTAACATAATTTTTGAAGTGGTTGCTTTCCAACCATCAGAAAAACCTATCGTATAATTATTGCTTTGTAATTGTGGTACTTTTTTAGATGTATAATTAAAGACATAAGTACAAGCATGTTTTGCTTTTAGACCTGATGCACCTAATTTCTCACAACTGCCTTTAGCCTTATTCTCCGTAAAAATACTCTGATCATCACCTTCAAAACTATACTTTAGGTTTTTCATTGCACTGTTAGAGGCATTATAAATCGTATAAGTTAAGCTTGTATCTTTATCAGAAGATGCCTGAATCACATAGTTACGTGGGCTTACTCGAATTTCATCTGCTGATATTTTACCTGTAACCTTATGCACAACATCGCTTTTTAAATTATCACCCTTTGCTTGTAATAATATTGTATCAGCTGGTTGAGATGCCAATGAGGCTTTAAGGGTAACAGCGCACTTAGACAATGGTGCTAATGCGTTGCTACAACCATTAACCACAGTCACTCCTTGCCCTGGTGCATTACCTAATTGAATATTAAGCCCATATAAAGGGAAATTAGAAACATTCTCAACCGTGTATACTAACTCGCCTCCAGGGTATAGTGCATTCTCTGACGGATCACTATCAAATTGATTACCTTGCTTAAGTAATGCCATTGAAGCCGCACTACTTATATTTTCCTGAATATTTATTTGTGGGTAACCAAAGTTCACCTGCTTTGTTAATATTTCTTCCCCATCACTTAAGATATGAACAATGACTGGTGCCTCAGAAACTTCCATTGTCGCAGAAAGCGTAAACCCACAACTATCTCCTTGATTTAAGGATTTATTTTGACAGTCTGAATTGACTGAGACACCATTTGGTATACTGCTATCAACTGCTGTCAATTGAATACTTAATTGATCCGCTGGCTTTGTCCCTGTATTTTTCAAGTTATAGCTTGCTTTTTGCCCCGCTGATACATAATCTGCACCAGGATCTGAAAATGACAAATGAATGCCACTTGAAACAACTTCTACAGGAACATCAATAACTTTACTATCTGCGTGAATACGCAGATGGTTCATATTGCCAACAGCTGCTGCAGAGTCTAGGTCAATCTCAATTATCGCTTCTTGTTTGGGTGCTAGTGTATGAGGAACATCTCCTTGTATATGCATATTCTTTTTGCTGTCTAGTGCTGCAGATAGATTATTTAAGGTTGCATCTCCAGTATTTTTAATAACAAGTAAACCTTTTCCATCATGCTTATTCAACTTCAAACTTGTTGTATCTACTGTTAACTCACCTTTTTTTTGCTCAGTTTGACCTCCACTTTCACCACCACAAGCAACTAAACTAGCGCCAACAAATAACGTTAATAAACTTAATTTTGTTTTCTTAAACCTTGTTTTACTCATTTTTCCTCCAAGAAAAAATCTAGATTTTAGCCTCATACTCAGATCACCAAAACATAATCTGAGTGATTTTGAATACAATTAAAGCACCTTTTTGTGTTCATGGTTTGTTTAAATATGTATTAAATGTAAAATCCATTTTTTAAAGTAAAATAAATGTAAACACATGTAACGCCATCAAGCTGTGCCATCAAAATAACATTATCAGAAGACTCATACTAAACGATACCAAGTAATGTCTCTGTTTGAATTGTTGTTAACTTTAGCTCAAATATTCTATACAGCTAAATCCCATGCCTGTTTTGCCAATTTAAGTGTACAAAAGAATCAGTTTTTAGAGAATTAACTTGACTAAGCTCTAATGATATAGAAAAAATCAAATCCAACGAATCTTGCGCATAATGGCAATATAGCCGACCATAATCAACGCCAGTATCGCGCAGACAATAATAAAGCCGTAATGCGACTCAGCCCCTGGAATGCCGGCAACGTTAATCCCCAAAAGACCAGTGATAAACCCAAGCGGGATAAACACCACACTGATCATTGATAAGATGTACATACGTTGATTCATCTGTGTTTGCTCATAAGCGTGAATTTCATTTTGGATAATTAAACTTCTATCTTTCATCGCATCCAGATCTTCCAGTAAACGCATATTGGCATCAAGCACTTGCCTTAATTCAAAGACGTCCTCATCATTTAGCCATGTCAATTTATTGCCTGAAATCGCTAATATTGCCTCACGTTGCGGCAAAATATAGCGCCTAATCTTTATCGCCTTTTTACAAATCGCATTAACCCTATCTGACAATACAATCAATCGATCTTTTTTAATCGCAAGTTCAATATCATCAAGTTTACCATCATAGCTATCAACTAATTGGTCGGTGTGCTCAGTAATATGCATCAATAAAATATTCAAAAACTCACTTGTTGCACAGGGTCCGGCATTTGAGCGCAACATATTGTTAATCTCAGTGATCGAATGCAGATCTCGACGCTTAACAGTTATAATCAAGCGCTCAGTTAACCACATGCGAATTGATGTCATATCTTCAGGCTTTTGCCCTTTATTAAGATTAATCGCACGAAAGGTTGCCAACATGCCATTATCCAGCACCAGAATGCGTGGTCTGGTTTCTTTGGCACACAACATATCGATGATCTTTTCAGGTATCACTTGATATTCATTTAAAAAATCAGCAGCTTGCGTTAAATCCAGATGCAGCCAAATAATGCCAGATGATGCGCTCATAACTGAGGGAATATCTTTTTCGGTGATTTCTTTAGCGCCTCCGTTACCATCTAACAGCTTAATATTTACATGTTTTTTTTGTACTTCCATCACGCGATATCATTAAATACCTTTTTGCATCACTCTAGCTTAAAACGCGATAAACGCAATCAGTTAATAGGATAAAATGCACAAACATACTTTATACTTTGGCAATATCTTATTAAAATCACTAGCATATCTAAAAAACAATTGACAGATAAAAGGCAAGTTTCTTTACAATGCGTGATTTTGCTAAAAACAACTCAACAACTACTGCTAAAAACAATATAAAAAACAAAGCAGATAACAAGCCTAATACGCAGTCTTCATTGGTCATAAGAAAAATTATCCTTGCCCTTTTATTGTTGGTATTAGTCATTGCTTTTATTGTGAGCTTTTATGGTAGTAATAAATCAAAAGACAGTGCAGCAACATCGAGCACACAAACGGTACATGTCCCTTCCAAGCCAGTTGTTAATGTGAGTAACTCGAAAGAGCAAAACAATCAAAAGCAGGATAATGCCACAGCAGATAATGAAACAACTCAAGTCGCTAAGCAGACGTCCAATAGCAATGCAGTGGCAACAGCACCTGCTAATGAAAATAGTGCTAAAGAAACAGCTTCAACAAACAGTAAGAAAACGAAAGATAGCAAAACGGATAACAAGAAAGATGAAGATCAGCCTTTGACTTTTACGTTTTATAACACACTAACTAATAAGACCGTACAGGTCGATGCCAACCCTGAGAAACTAAAGCAATATCGCTATACCTATATGCTGCAAGTTGGTTCATATCGCAATCAAAGTGATGCAAATGCCACACGTGCTAAGCTCATTTTGGCAGGTCTTAAACCAACTATTAAAAAAGTAGGCGATTGGTATCGTTTGGATGTTGGGCCTGTTTATAATAAACGTGATGGTGATGTGATCAAACACAAAGTTGAAGCCGCCGGGATCTCTGGCAGTATTTTGCGCCAAGTGGATAAAGAGGAAATTACTCAACAAACAAGCGACGATAATCAGTAAACTATGTAGAGTCATAAGTTTGAAAAATCATCATTTTTTGAACACCCTGTCAGCCTTCGGCTGCCACCCCTCTTGCAAAGACATAGGTTTATAGGGATCTTTTTGTAAGTGGGTTTTAAAATGGTTGAGTTAAAGATAAGATGAATAAAATCAC
>NZ_JBXTEF010000077.1:0-29918 GCF_057495195.1 Cysteiniphilum sp.
CGATTCCAATGCTAGTGATCTTATTTGCACAAGTGGTATTAATGGTGCTATTTGCCATTTTTGTGATTTATAAATTATTAGGTAAGAGCTATGACGCGGTTGTCATGACTTGCGGTACGGTAGGGTTGGGTATGGGAGCAACACCAAATGCGATTGCCAATATGGATGCTTTTGTTGCTAAAAATCGTCCAGCACCACAGGCATTTTTTGTGGTGCCAATTGTGGGTTCGGTATTGATTGACTTTTTTAATGCCGGAATGATTACCGCATTTTTAAATATTTTTTAAACTGAAAACTGCCTATTTTTTATTAAGCCCTTATATAGTCAAGTTTTAAAGGTCGCCATCCTGGTAAACTGGATTGTCGACTTCCCTGTCGACAATGACGTCATTGCTGCAGGATGCAGGCAATCCATAACCATGGATGGTAAGCTTAGCAAATCCATACTGTTAGTTTTTTGGGAAATTTCAGTTTTAAAGATTCTCATAAAACACTTTAATAATACCATCTTCAAGCATGCGTGCTTTAATGCGCTGTGAACGTGTTAGATCATTTAGCATAATCGAAAAACTCAATAGGTGGTTGCGCTTTGTTAACAGGTAGCCAGAAAGCGTTGAGACACCGGCTAATGTGCCCGTTTTGGCATGAACGCGACCTTGCAATTTACCACCCATACGATAAGCCAATGTGCCATCTTCACCAGAGCTAGGTAATGCACTATATAAGCGTTTGCCAATGCTGCTGTTATAAACGTTGGTTAATAAGCTTACCATAAACTGAGGGGTTACCGAATCAAGCTTAGAAAGGCCAGAACCATCTTCCATGTGCAGCTCTCCAGTATCCACTTTATACGTTTTGCGGATAAGGGATTCAACGGCTTTGGTGCCAGCGTCATTACTGCCTTGACCCGCTTGTGTATAACCTACAGTGCGCATAAAGCTCTCAGCATATAGGTTGTCAGACTTCAATAGCATATGCGTGAGCAAAGCATCGATAGAGTCGGATGAGATACTCGCAACTTCAATTAAGCTTGACTTACTGGGTAAGTTACCAAATAAAGTATTGCCACGGTGTTTGATGCCAACTTGTGAGATGAAATCATCTATCGTTTGCTTTGTTTTTAAGGCAGGGTTAGCAATCGCAAGATTAAGGTAAGTTTCAGCTTTTGCCGGAATGCAGCCTGAAAGATTAAGAACATTGTTTCGAGTCATATCCATATCAAACTTGCATTTGCCACGATCCTGCGCTGTGGCTAATCGAGTTGTATTGTTAATCGTAATATTACTGGTATTGGCAATTTTTTTGACTTTGGTATTTGTGCCACTTGTGTTGACAAGCTTAATCACAAAACAATTTTTATTCATATTTAAGCTGGAAGCTGGGGCTGCAAAGCAGTAAGGTGTGTCGTTTTTTGACCAGCCGTTAGGTGTGTAATCACCAGTGAAATGATTGGCGATTAATACAACATCGCCATTAATACGCTTGATACCATGTTGTTTGGTTTGTGAAATTAAATTATACAATGTTGCACCAGTTAGACTTGGATCACCGGTAAACTCAATGTAGAGATTTCCGTTTAAGGTGCCGTTTTTATATTGCGCTTTTTTATAAAAAACAGAAGTGGTGAATTGGAAATTTCTGGGCAGTGCTGTGAAGGCGGCAATTGCCGTGAAAACTTTGTTGTTACTTGCAGGTGTGAAGGGTCGGTCTTTGGCATATTGATAGAGTAGTTTCCCTGAGTTAACACGCTCAACGGCAATGCCAATAGAGGCATCAGATAAGCGATACATCTTAACAAGTGATTGAATTTCACTGCGCACGGAAGCATGCGCAAACATAATGGTGCTCATTAAAGCTAAAATAAGTAAAATAAATTTTTTCACAGTGAACGCTATTTAAAACTATCGATTTTTAACGATGTCGTCGATAATACCAACTTTTGGAAGCGAATGTCATTACTGAATTGGCATATACCGCTTGTAAATTATTTTGAGGTGTTAGGTGTCAAAGAAATTTTTAATGTTTTTGGGGTGGTATATATGTATAAGCTGAAACTCACTGAGGTCATCTTGGATGTCTATCTTGGTGTCTATGATTTTGAACAAGAACAATTACAGCAGGTTAAATTAGATTTGAACATTAGTTATCACAAAGCACCAAGAGGATGTATCAGTGATGATCTTAACGAGACGATTTGCTATGCAAGTATCAATGAATTATTGTTAAAAACCGCACGACAACAGCGTTACCAATTAATCGAGCATTTAGCACAATCGCTCCTTGATGTGCTAAAAGAGATGCTCGAAGCATATAAAGTAGATATTTACCTTGAACTGCATAAAAAGCCGCCGCTAGATAATGTGGCGTTAGCAAGCTTTTGTGTGGAGCATGTATGTGTGAGGTAGTCTTGGGGCTAGGCAGTAATGTTGGTCGTAAGTTATCAAACTTGCGTCAAGCAGTCGATTTGATTGCAAAGCGTATTGGTCAGGTGCAAAGAGTCTCACCGATCTATCAAACCAAAGCGCTTTTGCCAGCTAATGCGCCACCAAGTTGGGATATTGATTACTATAATTTAGCTGTTTTGGTGCAGACGGATTTAGCGCCTGAGGCATTGTTAAGTGAAATAAAAAGGATTGAAACAACACTAGGGCGTGATCCTGAGCATGCTTTTTGGTCGCCACGTGAAATTGATATCGATATTTTGTGTTGTGAAGATTTAAGCTATCAAAGGGAGCATTTAACGATTCCGCATAAGGAATTATTGAAACGTAACTTTGCATTAAAACCTTTGTTAGATGTTTATCCCTATTGGCAGCATCCTCAGTATACAGGTGATCTATATCAATATCTAAAAACAATGCCAATGCTTGAGTTAGCACCCTTTACCTTAGCAGGTAGTCAAATTATGGCGATTGTCAATTTATCGAATGACTCTTTCTCGCAACAAGGTGAAGAGATAGTACCACTTGAGCAGTTTGAGCAGTATATTATTGAGCTTGTTAATAAAGGTGCCGAAGTGATTGATTTAGGCGCTGAGAGCACTAAGCCAGATGCAAGTCCAATCACCGCAGAGCAGTATTGGCAAAGATTAAAGCCTTATCTAGAGATTGTCGAATCACTGGTGAATGCGAATGTGTTACCTGTAGATCTTAAGGTCAGTATTGATACTTATCATGCTGAGGTCGTAGCAAAGGCGTTGAATTATAGTTGTGTTAACATCATTAATGATATTTATGGTATTGAGGTAAAGCGTATTACTGCTTTGATTAAAGGTAAAATGATTGACTATGTTTTTATGCATCAATTAGGTGTTGCCGGAGGTAAATATTTGGCAAGTGATCGTGATCCAGTATCTGAGGTTATTGCTTTTGCGAAAGAAAAAATACAAATACTTTTAGATGCGGGTATGCGCAAAGAAAGACTTATTTTTGATATCGGCATTGGTTTTGGTAAAACAGCCTATCAAGCACAATACTTACTTGATGCCGTTACTGAGATAAAAGAAGCGCTTGGCATTAAAATACTCGTCGGGCATTCACGTAAATCATCTGTTATGCCATATGTTGCAACTAAAGACAGTGCCGAAAAAGATCTGGCTACAGCAATGATTTCGCGTGATTTGATGAAAAAAGGTGTTGATTATCTGCGTGTACATAATGTGAGATTAACAGCGCTAGCGAAGCATATTTAATGGCGGAAGGTCACTGCATTTAGCAAATAGTTATGTTACACTTTTGCCCGCAAACATTATTAACTTTTGGAAGGCAGATGAATTCAAACATAACTCTTGCAAATGCTATTCGTTTTCTCTCAATGGACGCTGTACAGAAAGCAAAATCAGGACACCCAGGTATGCCAATGGGCATGGCAGATATCGCGACAGTACTGTGGCGTAAATATCTAAAACATAATCCTAAAAACCCACATTGGCTTAATCGTGATCGTTTTGTGTTATCAAATGGTCATGGTTCAATGTTGTTATATTCGTTATTGCATTTGACAGGTTATGATTTATCAATTGATGACTTAAAGAATTTCAGACAACTACATTCAAAAACCCCAGGGCATCCTGAATATGGTTACGCGCCAGGTATTGAGACAACAACCGGTCCTTTGGGGCAAGGTATTGCAAATGCCGTTGGTATGGCGCTAGCAGAAAAGCTATTAGCCGATAGCTATAATCAATCTGAACATGAGATTATCAATCACTTTACTTATGTGTTTATGGGTGATGGCTGTTTAATGGAAGGTGTGTCACATGAAGTAAGCTCTTTAGCGGGCACTTTGAAACTAGGCAAATTAATTGCTTTTTGGGATGATAATAGTATTTCGATTGATGGCGATGTAAAGGGCTGGTTTACCGAAGATGTTGCTAAGCGTTATGAAGCCTATGGTTGGCAGGTTATTACGCATGTCGATGGCCATGATTTTGATGCTATTAATGCTGCCATTGCTAAGGCACAAGCGGAAAGCGCAAAGCCAACATTGATTTGTTGTAAAACTAAGATCGGGCAAGGTTCACCAAATAAAGCAGGTAGCCATAGTGTGCACGGTGCACCTTTGGGTGATGATGAGATTATCAATACTCGTAAAGCGCTTGATTGGCATCATGCACCTTTTGAGATTCCAAGTGATATTTATGTAGATTGGTCAGGTGTTGAGAAAGGTTCAACATCAGAGCAGAGCTGGAATGAACAGTTTGCTGAATATCAGAAAGCATACCCTAATGAGTTTAATGAGTTAAATGCACGCTTAAGCAAAAGCTTACCACAAGACTTTACAGGTCTTGTCGATGACTATATCAATAAGCTACTTAATGACAAACCAACGGTAGCGACGCGCAAAGCATCACAGATGGCATTAGAGGAAATCTGTAAAGTATTGCCGGATATGTTTGGTGGTTCAGCAGATTTAACAGGTTCCAACTTAACAAACTGGTCAGGCAGTAAGTGGCTTAACAACGATGAAAAGCATGCCAACTACCTATCTTATGGTGTGCGTGAGTTTGGCATGGCAGCGATGATGAATGGCATGTCGCTTTATGGTGGCTTTAGGCCATATGGTGGTACTTTCTTGGTGTTTAGTGATTACGCGCGAAACGCCATTCGTATGAGTGCGATTATGAAGCAGCCAGTGGTTTATGTGATGACACATGACTCAATTGGTTTGGGCGAAGATGGTCCAACACATCAGCCAATTGAACATGTACCAAGTCTGCGTGTGATGCCTAATTTAAACGTATGGCGTCCAGCAGATGTTATTGAAACGGCGGTTGCGTGGCAGTGTGCGGTTGAAGAGCAAAGCACCCCATCACTATTGGCACTTTCTCGTCAGAATCTACCAACTTTAGTGGCAAGCAATACGCAAGCGCAGCTGGTTAAAAAGGGTGGCTATTTATTAAGAGAAACACAAAATGCTGAGATTACATTGATTGCTACAGGCTCTGAAGTGAGTATCATGTGTGATGCAGCGGAGACATTAACCAAAGAAGGTATAGCAGTTAATGTTGTTTCTATGCCTTGTGTTGAGAAATTCATGCAACAAGATGATTTATATCAACAATCGGTGATAAAACAAAATATTCCTGCAGTAGTAATGGAGGCGGCACAAGGTGATTTGTGGTATCGTCTACTACCGAAAGCAGGCGGGAATGTAATTGGCTTAAATCACTTTGGCGAATCAGCACCGGCTGAAAAATTATATGATGCATTTGGTCTGACAGCACAAAACGCTGTTGCTAAAGCCAAAGCGCTGCGAGCTAAAACAACGGTTGAAAGTTTATAAGTCATATATGGTATGACTAGTTTAAAAAAGGAGAAATGAAAGATGGCAATTAAAATTGCAATTAATGGTTATGGTCGCATCGGTCGTTGTGTATTACGTGCGATTTATGAAGCAGGTTTAACAAACGAGTTTAAAATCGTTGCCATTAATGATTTAGGAAGCCCTGAAGTTAATGTTCATTTGACAAAATATGACACAACACATGGTCGCTTCAACGCAGATGTTTCTTTACAAAACAACGAAATGGTGATTAATAACGATCGCATTAAAATCTTAGCTGAACGTAACCCAGCTGATTTGCCATGGAAAGATTTGGATATTGATGTGGTCTTTGAATGTACTGGTTTATTCACTTCAAAAGAGAAGTGTGGCGCGCATATTCAAGCGGGTGCTAAAAAGGTTGTTATCTCAGCTCCTGGTGGCAAGGATGTTGATGCAACGATTGTTTATGGTGTTAATCATGATGTGTTAACTTCTGATATGACAGTTATTTCTAATGCATCATGCACAACAAACTGTTTGGCACCTGTGGCTAAAGTATTAAACGATAGCATTGGTATTCAAGAAGGTTTGATGACAACGATTCATGCGTATACCAATGATCAAAAAATCGTTGATAGCTATCACAGTGATTTGCATCGCGCACGTGCTGCCGCGCACAATATGATCCCAACCAAAACGGGAGCCGCTGCCGCAGTAGGCTTGGTGTTACCTGATCTTAAAGGGCGTTTAGATGGTTTTGCAATGCGTGTGCCAACGATTAACGTATCAGTAGTTGATTTGACATTCACTGCTAAAAAGCATACCTCTGTAGAAGAAGTTAATGGTTTATTGAAAGCCGCTTCTGAAGCAGGCAATTTAAAAGGTGTGTTGGGCTATAATGTTGAGCCATTAGTCTCTATGGACTTTAACCATAATCCGCATCCATCGATCTTTGATGCCACACAAACGCGTGTGATTGGCAATCTTGTGAAAGTGCTTTCTTGGTATGACAATGAGTGGGGCTTCTCAAATCAGATGCTAAGAACGACAAAAGCGTGGTTTGCAGCTAAGTAAAAGAAGTAAAAAAGTATTTAAGGCGTGAAGACGCCTTTTTTGTTTTTAAGGATTAATAATGAACTTTTTATCAATAACGGATGTGCCATTAAAGGGCAAAAAAGTCCTGATGCGCGTTGATTTCAATGTGCCAGTCAAAGATGGCAAAGTCACCAGTTTCGTACGCATTGATGCTGCATTACCAACCATTAAATATGCATTAGAGCAAGGTGCCAGTGTGATATTGATGTCACATTTAGGGCGTCCTGAGGAAGGTCAGTACAATGAAGCGTATTCACTTAAACCCGTGGTAGAATGCTTAACACAAAAGCTAGGTCAGTCGGTAAACCTTATCAAAGACTATCTTTCTGGTGTGAACGTCAATGCCGGTGATGTGGTGATCTGTGAAAATGTGCGCTTTAACAAAGGCGAGAAAAAATCAGATGATGCATTATCACAGAGGCTTGCGAGTTTATGTGATGTCTTTGTAATGGATGCCTTTGCAACAGCGCACAGAGCGCAAGCGTCGACTTATGGCGTTGCTAAATATGCACCGGTTGCTTGTGCGGGACTTCTACTAACTGAAGAGTTAAACGCACTTAAAGCAGTGTTGAAAAACCCACAAAAGCCATTAGCAGCGATTGTTGGTGGTTCAAAAGTATCAACCAAATTAACCGTGCTTGAGAACTTAATCGATCAAGTCGACCAATTAATTGTTGGTGGTGGTATTGCTAATACGTTCTTAGTTGCGGCAGGCTTTAATGTCGGCAAATCATTGATAGAAGCAGATCTTGTTGATACTGCACGTGCCTTGATCGACAAAGCGCGCGCAAAGGGTGCTGATATTCCACTACCTCTTGATGTGCGTGTTGCAAAAAGCTTTAGCGAAGAGGCAAAAGCTGAGATTAAAACCATCGAATCAATTGAGCCGGATGATATGATTTTAGATATTGGTCCTTTGACAGAGGTAAAACTTGCAACAACAATTGCTAAAGCCAAAACTATTTTATGGAATGGTCCAGTAGGTGTGTTTGAGTTTCCAGAGTTTGAGCTAGGGACCAAAGCGATTGCCAAGGCGATTGCTGATTCAGATGCTTTTTCAGTTGCTGGCGGTGGCGATACCATTGCTGCGATTGAGAAGTTTAATATCAAAGATAAAGTATCGTATATTTCAACGGCAGGGGGTGCCTTTTTAGAGTTTATTGAAGGCAAAACATTGCCTGGTGTTGAAGTGTTATGTGAACGTGCGCAAGAGGTGAAAGCATGAGAAGAACGAAAATCTTAGCAACCATAGGACCTGCAAGCGAGTCCAAAGAAGTGCTAAGTAAAATGGTTGATGCCGGATTGAATGCGGTGCGTTGCAATTTCTCGCATGGTACGGCAGATGATCACCGTAAACGTGTGCAACTGATTCGTGAAGTTGCCAAAGAAAAGGGCGTTTATATCGGTGTGTTAGCTGACTTACAAGGTCCTAAAATCCGAGTAGCTAAATTCAAAGATGGTAAAGTGATCTTGAAAAATGGAGATACATTTATCCTTGATGCTGAAATGGATAAGGCAGCCGGCAATGAAAAGTCAGTTGGTATTGATTACAAAGAGTTACCAAATGATGTTGAAAAAGGTGATGTTTTACTGCTAGATGATGGCAAAGTTGTACTAACAGTTGCCAAAGTTGAAGGTGCTAAAGTGCATTGTAAAGTCACTGTGGGTGGCAAGCTTTCTGATAATAAAGGCATTAACAAAAAGGGTGGCGGCTTAACAGCGCCTGCCCTAACAGAAAAAGATAAAGAAGATATTAAAACAGCTGCAGCACTTGAAGTAGATTATGTGGCTGTTTCTTTCCCGCGCGATGCCAAAGATATGGAATATGCACGCAAGTTATTGCTAGAATCAGGCTCAGAAGCAGGCGTTGTTGCTAAGGTTGAGCGCACTGAAGCTGTAGCAAATATAAAAGAGATTATTAAAGCGTCCGATGCAATTATGGTTGCTCGTGGCGATTTAGCGGTTGAGATAGGAGATGAGAATGTCCCAGCAGCTCAGAAGATGATTATTCGCTTGACGCGTGAGCTTGATAAAGTAGTCATCACCGCAACGCAAATGATGGAGTCAATGATTACAAGCTCAACGCCAACACGTGCTGAAGTGTCGGATGTTGCCAATGCGGTATTAGATGGTACTGATGTGGTTATGTTGTCAGCTGAATCTGCAGCAGGCGACTATCCTGTTGAAACGGTCTCTGCAATGTCACGTGTGTGTGAGGCAGCTGAGAATAGTAACTTGGTGCATATCGTTTCTAAAGATAATGTGACGCGTCATCATGATCGTGTCGATGAAGCCGTAGCGAGTGCTGCTGTTTATTTAGCAAATCATGTTGATGCTAAAGCAATTATTTCATTAACTGAATCAGGCTCTACAGCGTTATGGATGTCACGTATTAACACTCATTTGCCAATTTATGCATTATCACGTAATCGTATGACTTTGGGTAAAATGACACTTTATCGTGGTGTTGTACCGATTGAGTTTGACTCAACGCGCATGGCACGCTTTTACGTTAACCGTGAGGCATCGCTTGAGCTTGAGAAGCGTGGTATTGTTAAGCCGGGTGAATGGATGGTATTAACCAGTGGCGATCACATGGGTGTTAATGGTGGTACCAATAAGATTAAGGTTATTCAAGCCGGTAATGTGGTTTAAATAAAAAATAAGGATAAGAAAATGGCATTAGTATCATTACGTCAATTATTGGATCATGCAGCAGAACATTGTTATGGTATTCCTGCATTTAATGTGAATAATTTAGAGCAAATCCGTGCGGTAATGGAAGCTGCAAGCAAAGTTAAAGCACCGGTTATCTTGCAAGCTTCAGCAGGTGCTAGAAAATATGCAGGAGCACCTTTTATTCGTCACCTTGTGTTAGCTGCGATTGAAGAATATCCAGATATTCCAGTATGTATGCATCAAGATCACGGGACATCACCAGATGTTTGCCAACGTTCTATTCAATTAGGCTTTTCATCAGTAATGATGGATGGTTCATTAAAAACAGATGGCAAAACACCTGCAGATTATGATTATAACGTTGAGGTTACTAAGCGTACTGCTGAAATGGCGCATGCTTGTGGCGTATCCGTTGAAGGTGAGCTTGGTTGTTTAGGTTCACTTGAAACAGGGCAAGCCGGTGAAGAAGACGGTGTGGGTGCTGTTGGTACCTTATCACATGATCAAATGTTGACTGATCCGGAAGAAGCAGCACAATTTGTCAAGGAAACAAAAGTGGACGCTTTAGCCATTGCGATTGGCACAAGTCATGGTGCGTATAAATTTACCAAACCACCGACAGGTGATGTCCTAGCGATCTCACGTGTTAAAGAAATTCATGCACGTATTCCAGATACCCATTTGGTAATGCATGGCTCATCTTCAGTGCCGCAAGATTGGCTTAAAATCATCAATGAATATGGCGGTGATATGGGTGAGACCTACGGTGTGCCTGTTGCTGAAATCGTTGAAGCAATCAAATACGGTGTCAGAAAAGTGAATATTGATACCGATCTACGTATGGCTGCTACTGGTGCGATTCGCAAATTTATGGCAACACATCGTGCGGAATTTGATCCACGCAAGTATAACGTTGTTGCCAAGGATGCGATGCGTGATATCTGTCAGGCGCGTTATGAAGCTTTTGGTGCAGCGGGTATGGCAGATAAAATCAAGCCAATCTCTTTAGAGAAAATGTATCAAATGTACCAAACAGGTGAATTAGATCCGCGTGTTAAATAGTTATTAGTTGTTATGTTTTTTGTTGACTAAAGATAACGTCTTAGCGAAGTCTTTAGTCAATGTCTCTATGTTTTGATATTTGTCATTACTGAACTTAGATTTTTTAGAAAATACCGTGTAATACGTTTTACTAAAAATCGGTGTCGGATGAATAACAATCCCTTCAAGTTTAATATCTTCATCTAAATGTTCTACTACCTCTGAAATGGCAGGGATCAGTTGAACTTTGTTCATAATTAACATTCTTAATGCTTGCTCAAGTGTGTTATATGTTTGGATGTGCTTAGCATTATATGATTTGGCAAGACAGCTTAATAATTGACTTGAGTAGCTATTATCTTTGACAAGCCCAATCGTCAGATTAAGCGTGCTGAGATTTGGACATAGATCAAAATATTGTTTTTGATGGTTTTGATTGGTAATCCAAGTGTAGTTGACATGTGCTGTCGGTGTGTCTGGATAATAGACATAAGGTTCACGAACTTTCTTTTTAGAAACCATCAACGCGCCATCCATTTTGCCATATTTGATAAGCTGCCAACATTGCTTCCATGGCATAATATAGACTTGTGTTGTTACATTAAGTTGCTTTAGTACTTGTTTGTTCAACGTCACATCAGAGCCAAGTACAGTATTGTTATGTTTGTAGTCATAAGGTGGCCAAGGTTCAGCGCAAAGTTTCAGTGTTGAGTGACTTTCTTGTGCTTGACTTAGCGCTGGTATAGCGCAGATAGCAAGCGCGATGATTTTGGTTATTTGTAGATAGTGTTGAAAGAGCCCTTTACCTTCCATGTTGTGTTTCCTTCCTGTTGATGTAATTACCGCTTCAACATTAGCACTTATTGTGTTAGAAATCATCCATGATCACAGTTTGTTTTTCAGAGTTTAATTTTGCACGCCATCACAATTATCAGCAAAGATTGCGTTAACGAATTTGTAACCATTAGCAGCGTCTTGGTTAATACTCCAGCTCATCGCGCCACCAAATTGTGGGTCATTAAAGACACTTGGCGTTTGGTATGCTTTGCATAACTCACTATAAGCACGGTCTTTGTAAACACCATTGTAAACAGTAGCAAGACCTGCTGCGGTTTTATCCGAAGGTTGGCCTGGGACAATTTTAGTATTCTCTGGAATGATTTGCTTTAAGCGCACAAAGCTATTAACCACAAATTGAGGGTGCATTTGGTTAATATTTGTTTCGCTGGCGCCACTGCAGATCGAGCCAATGCCAAATTGATCAATGCAGTAATGCCCTGTGTTATACTCTTGAATAAAGATATAGTCAAACAGTCCTGCCGCGACAGATTTTTCATAAATACGCTGTGTTCCGGTGTTCACAAGATGTACCTCACCATTGTCAATTAGGTTAAACTGTGGTGCTGCAGTAATGACAAAATCAGCATCAATTTGTTTAATGGCTTGGATCGTTGCGTAGATATCAGCCTCCATTTTCTTTTCATCAATACCGCCTAAATTTTCAAGGTCAAAATCAATACCATCAGCACCTAGGGATTTGGCATAGTTAACGATGTTTTGTGCAACAATTGCTGGATCGGCACCATTTGGTTTAAAGGTATTATGCTCACCACCAACCGATAAGATCACATGCTTTAATTTGCCGCTTTGCTTGGCAAGCTTAATATCTTTTTGCATATTATCTTGCCAGTTGCCACCATTTTCCCAGTTAGTAGTATAAAGATTCCATGGTGAATGCATGTCAACATTGGCGCCATCAACCACGGCAAAGGCTAATACAATTGTGTTATAACCACGCTCAACTGCCTCACTAATTTTGACCTCTTTATTCCAGTTGGTTAGATAACCAACCATTAATGGTTCATCTGCTTTTGCTTGATATTGTAATTTGGCATCTCCTTGGATAACACCATCAATAATGCTAATAGGCATTGCACTGTATTTTAGACCATCCATAGTGAAGCTTTCACCTTTGATTTGATAGCTACCAATGCTTGGTACTTTAAATGCATTACTGCCTACTTGTAAGTACTGTGCATCTGATTGGTATTGATTGCCACTAGTGCCTGCTATTGATGCCTTTGGATATGCTATTGGTACTGCACCATTAAAATCAACATCGATATTAACTGTGCTGTAAGGTATTTCTTGAACATCAAAGTGAATATCAAGTGCGTAGTGCTCTTTGTCTTTGGCATCAAGGCTTGATGTACTTAATTGCGCAACGTAGATATGTCCATCTTCAAAGTCAATGATATCATTAACACTAAAGCTATGTTCGCCTTTGCTTAAGCCAATGGTTGTGCCTGAAAGTGGGATCATATGCAACTTATCACCGATCATTAAAGCAATTTGATGATCATCGGCAATGCCGTGGGTATCTCCACTTATCGTAACTTTAAGATCAGCAACAATGTGACCTGCGCATACTTGCCAAGCACTTGAGGTGCCAGGGACATCATTTGTCCACCAAGTGTTACCAACTTGCCATATTTGATCATTGTGTAGGACAAAGTCACCTTTGCTATATCCGCCCCAATACCCATCGTCAGCACCCTTGTATGCTTGTGGACTGGTTGGAATGTCTCCCGTACACTGCTCAGGCACTGGTGTTGGTTCAGGTTGTGGGTCAGGCGTTGGTTCAGGATCTGGTGTTGGCTCTGGATCAGGATTTGGTGTGCCGGTTTCTTGCCAAGCAGATTGCCACCAATGTTCAAATCCGGCAACACCTGGTTCATTATGTGATTGTGTACACCAAGATCCACCAATACATTCATAGGTTTTACCATTATTTGTTACGGTATCCCCTGTTTGATAACTTGCAATATTTTCAGGGTAAGTAAAATGTGCACTATGAGCAACACCACTTAATCCGGTACTTATAATGCTAGCAATAATGACTTTCGATAAGATTTTTTTATTTTTCATACTTTTCTCCATAGATGGTTAAACTGTTTTGTTTTCGACAGGGAAAGCATAAGTTAAAAGATGTATTTAGGCGATAAAATGAGCATCAAGCGTTGTTATAAGCATATAAGATATGCTAATGAGAACTGTGTTATTAACCAATGATAGGTTAAGCATAATTAGGCTATGACTATATTTTTGCCCCTTTGATTGTGCAAGCGTTGGCTGAGCGTAAGTCGAAGCCTCTATGAAGTGTGATTTTCCCCAAGCTTCCCTTCGACTTACGCTCAGGGGGGGGACGGTGGGCGCTTGTGGGTGAATATTTAGTCTTAGCTCATACTATGACAAGAGACATTCTATGCATAAATGTTAGGAAATCGATGGCTTTTTTGATACTCTTTTTAAGGAGTTAAATTGGAAGGCTAAGGAATCACAGGTCATGTCAAAAGGTTGGTTGACAGAATACGCGCAAAGTATTGAACAAACGCAAAATTTCTGGGCGAAGAAAAGTCAGATTATCGATTGGATAAGCCCGTGGCAAACCGTTAATAGTGGTAGTTTCAAAGAAGGAAATATCAAATGGTTTGAAGAAGGTGAGTTACACGCCTGTTATAACTGTGTTGATCGCCATCTGCACAAGCATGCCGATAAAATCGCTTTTTATTGGGAAGGTGACAACCCTGAACATAGTAAATCTATAAGCTATCAAACGCTTTATGAAGAGGTGAACCGTTTTGCCAATGTCTTAAAGTCGATTGGTGTTAAAAAAGGTGATGTGGTCTGTATCTATTTGCCGATGATTGTTGAGGCACCTATTGCCATGTTGGCATGCGCGCGCATTGGCGCGATACATTCCGTTATCTTTGGTGGTTTCTCACCAGTAGCTATTGCTGATAGAGTTAATGATGCTCAATCAAAATTTATCATTACTGCTGATGGTGGTTTTAGAGGTGGTAAAGCCGTGGCACTTAAAGCCAATGTCGATGAAGCATTAAAGCAGTGTCCAAGTGTTAAAAAAGTATTAGTCGTTAAATATGCCAATAATCCAATCAACTGGAATGATGCGCTTGATGTTGATTACAAAGTGCTTGTTGATATAGTGCCTGCCATCTGCCCTGTTGAAGTGATGAAGGCTGAAGATCCATTGTTTATCCTATACACCTCAGGCTCAACAGGTAAACCTAAAGGTGTGGTGCATACTACCGGTGGTTACTTGGTCTATGCAGCGACAACACATAAACATATTTTTAATATTCAGAGTGATGATGTTTATTGGTGTACCGCAGATGTCGGTTGGATTACAGGGCATTCCTATGTGGTGTATGGCCCACTTGTTAATGCGACTACGAGTGTGTTATTTGAAGGCGTACCAAGTTATCCGCAAAAATCACGTTGCTTTGATGTGGTTGATAAGTATAAAGTCAGTATTTTTTACACAGCACCAACGGCAATTCGTGCGCTACAAGCCGAAGGTGATGATGCCGTTTTAGCTCAAACCACGCGTGATTCATTGCGTATTTTAGGCAGTGTTGGTGAGCCGATTAATCGCGAAGCTTGGCACTGGTATCATGAACAAGTCGGCAAAGGAAAATGCGCTATTGTCGATACATGGTGGCAAACTGAAACCGGTGGTATTATGATAAGTCCTGATTTTAGTCACAAGCAGAAACCAGGCTCAGCAATGACGCCATTTTGGGGTGTTGATGTGGCTATTTTAGATAAAACCTCAGCTAAAGAAGTCAAAGGTGCATTAGAAGCACATGATTATGGTGCATTGGTAATCAAAAAGCCTTGGCCTGGGATGATGCGTAGCTTATGGGGAGATCATGAGCGCTATATGCAAAGCTATTTTAATGTTTATCCGGGGTATTATTTCCCAGGTGATGGTGCTTATCGCGATCAAGATAATCATTATTGGATTTCTGGACGTTTAGATGATGTGATTAGTATTGCCGGACATAGAATTGGTACGGCTGAGATTGAAAGTGTTATTGACTCACATCCAGCGGTTGCTGAGACTGCGGTTGTCGGTATTCCTGATCGCATCAAAGGTGAGGTGATTTATGCATATATCACCTTAGAGAAGGGTATTAATCCAGATGATTCACTTAAAAAAGAGATTATTCAATGGGTTAGGAAAACCTATGGGCCAATTGCCAATATTAAGGTGATCCAATGGGCGCCAATGCTGCCTAAAACAAGATCAGGTAAGATTATGCGCCGCATTTTAAGAAAGATCGCCCATTTTGAAGAGCAACAAATCGGTGATACCTCGACTTTGGCAGATGAAAGTTGTGTTAAAGATTTAGTGCTACATCGTGTGGATTATCGAAAAATAGAGAATATGTCTTAAGAGTTTATGACAAGCTTCACTTTTAATCTTCGCCATTTCAGTGGTATGGCACCGAGACTTAATACGGTAGATAAATGGCAGAAATGGCATACGTGTAAACAAGACCTGCCAACCTCAGGCGATATTGCCATTACGCATGTACCTGCTAGCTTAAAGCGTCGCTCAAGCTTAGGTGTTAAGCAAGCACTCGAGGTAGCTTTAGCTTGTTTTGCACAATCAGAAGAAAATCTTGCGATTGATTATACGGTGTTTGCCTCACAACATGGTGAGGTTAATCGTGTGCAATCGCTACTTAGGCAGATTGCTCAAAAAGAGCTGTTATCCCCTATGGATTTTTCGCAATCGGTGCATAATACCGCATCTGGTCTTTTGTCATTATCTCAGGGGATTAAAACCAATATCAACTCAATTGCTGGTGGCAAAGATACGTTTTTTATGGCTGTTATTGAAGCATTGACTTATTTACAGCTTAATCCGCATTCACAAGTATTACTGGTGATCTATGATGAGCCATTGGCAGAGAGCTACAAATCCTATAACTGTGATTATGATCAGCAATATGCCTGTGCTTTTATTATCGATAATTATGTACATACAACAAAAGAAGGTTTCACCTGTCGCTTGGACTTATCACCAAGCACAGAAGATGAAACAAAGAAAGAAAAAATAGAACAAACCACTGTCTTTCCACCTGCTTTAATATTCTTAGCGTGGGCTTATGACAAGTTTGATAATAACCTCAAACAAGACGGTGCATTTTGGCAGTTTAATTGGTATAAAAAAGGGTAATGCTTAACTTAAGTTACGTACTTTAGAAAAACTATAATTTTATAAACACCCCGTCAGCCTACGGCTACCACCCCTTTTGCAACATAGGTTTATAGGGATCTATGCAAGAGGGGTGCTGAGCTTGCGAGGCGGGGTGTTGAAATAGCAAAAGTTCGTCAGTCCAGTTATCTAGATAAAGTTGATGAGGGAAATATGATTAAAAAACAAATGAAGAACGTTGGCTTTATTGGTTGGCGCGGTATGGTTGGGTCAGTGTTGCTTGAACGCATGCATCAAAATAATGACTTTGCGTCATTAAATCCTATCTTCTTTAGCACATCACAAAAAGGGCAACAAGTCGATATCCTTGGTGTTGGTGCTCAATTATTACAAGACGCATATGATATAGATAACTTGATGCAAATGCAGATTATTGTCACCTGCCAAGGCAGTGATTATACTGCTGAGATGCTACCTAAATTGAGAGGTAATGGTTGGCAAGGTTATTGGATTGATGCAGCTTCTCATCTGCGCATGGATGAGGATAGTGTGATTGTGTTGGATCCTATCAATCGTGATGTTATTGATCGCGCTTTAGCAAGTGGAGTTAAAAACTTTGTCGGTGGCAACTGCACCGTGAGTTTGATGATGTTAGCGATTCAAGGTTTACTTCAAGAGGACCTCATTAATTGGGTTTCTGTCATGAGCTATCAGGCGGTTTCTGGCGCCGGTGCTAAGGCAATGATTGAGCTTGTTAAGCAAATGTCTTTGGCCAATGATGTTGATATGGCAGATAGTTTGAAGCTTGAGCGTGATATTCATAGCAAAGTGACTGCGAGCAATTTTCCATGTGCGGAGTTTGCAGCACCGATGACATATAATATTCTGCCCTTTATTGATGCACCATTAGCAAATGGGCAAAGTAAAGAAGAGTGGAAAGCTCAAGCAGAAATGAACAAGATTCTACAACGATCATCTACCTTGCCAATTGATGGTATTTGTGTACGTGTCCCTGTGTTAAGAGCACATAGTCAGGCGCTGACGATTGAACTTAAACAATCGATTGATTTGAAGGAAATAGAGCAAAAAATAAAAAGTGCGAATGAATGGGTGCGTTTTGTTGACAATGATCCCAAACAAACCGCTCAGCATTTAACACCGATGGCAGTGAGTAATACCTTGGATATTGCGGTTGGACGCTTGAAAAAGACGAATCTTTCAGATCGACATATTCAGCTTTTTACTGTGGGCGATCAGCTATTGTGGGGGGCGGCTGAACCCTTAAGAAGAATGTTAAATATTTGTCTTACTCACATTTAAATTGGCTGAAGTTGATAACTCAAACAGCGCTTGAATAAACTCACGCATTACCTTATTGATCGGTTTATCTAAGTGATAGGCTAAGTAGGCAGTAAACCCTTTCATGGTGACTTTTTGTAGATCATTGGCAGAGGCACCCTTGGCTTTTAATGCATCAACAATACGAATCAAGCGGCCATCTTTAATTTCCTTTTGCAAAATAAAGTCAGGCAACCAGCCGATACCTAAATTAGCAACAATGGCCTTTTTGGCAACTTGCGCATTTGAAAAGATTGAGATGTCTGTGTTTTTCGGCACGGATTTGATGGTTTGTTCATAAAGTAGTGATTGCAGTTTAAGGGTGATAAAGGTTTGTTTGAAGATATTATCAATGTTTAAATTATTTAATAATTCATGATTATCACTTGAGCAAACGAGAGAGTTTTCTAAATTGCAGACCTTCTCGTTATAATATTTTTTATCCATAATATCACGAGAGGCAATAATTAAATCGCCATCGTAACGCTCATATAACGCGGTGTAATCAAGTGTTGTAAAGTTAATATTATAATTTAGTTTAGGGTGTGATTTTTTCACTTGCTTTAATATCTGAATAATCCACTCATCATAAATAGGTGAGACAACAAGGTTCAATTTGTAGTCTTTATTTTCATGCGATAAATGATATAGCAATTTTTTAAATGAAGCTTGAATTTCACGCGCATAGGGCAGAAAGTTTTCCCCCTCAGCGGTTAAGAGTGATTTGCGTCCATTAAAGTAAAAGAGCTTCTTGCCCACGTCCATTTCCAAACTTTTGATTTGTTTGGTGACGGCAGGTTGCGTTAAGTGAAGTAAGTTGGCTGCCTCAGTTAAGTTTTCTGTTTCAACCACTTGTAAAAATATTTGAATTTGTTTGTAGGTTAAGTTATACGCCATTTTGATTGATTCATACTTAGCTAAACTTGTGATGTAAACGTATTATAAATAGCTTTTAAGTCAATGTCATTGGCTGTTTTTACTGCTGAAGTGTTTGCTGAGTGTAGGTGCAGCAAGTCAGAAAACATCCGTGTGAATCACGCTAGGGGGAGTGCGCTACTGCTTGTTTTTCCTGTCACCTACGGTAGCTAATACTATAGTGTTTAAATGCTTAATGCAAGCCGTTGATTTCTGATTAAGCATGAGACATTAACACATGATTTGCAGATATATAAGGTAAATTTATAAGCTTTTGGCTTAAAGTTCCTTTTTAAGTGATGTGTGAAAAATGAAAATAACAATAGAAAAGCCAAGTGCTACCAAAAGATATGATTTGTCGATGACGATGTCTATGCCTGCGGCCATTAATATCAAGCCTATAAAAATAAGTGAAGCTAAAGCAATTAATTTAAGTTGTAGTGAATGTGTTAATCTCATTAAAAATCGTGAAGCTAATAACATAATTGCACATGAGGCAAGAATAGATGCTGCAATCACAAAAATGTTGTTACTTAAGCCAATCGCAGTGATCACGCTATCAATTGAAAAAACGGCATCGATTAAAATAATCTGTGTAATTGCGCTTAGCATGTTTTTGGCAACTTGTGTTGAGATGGTTTTAGGACGGTATAACAGATAGATTTCATGTAGTGCTTTACACAATAAAAATAATCCACCGATGATTAGGATCATGTCTTTAATGCTAATGCCATTACCAAAAATGGAGAAAAGTGGTATTGTCCACTGCATGATTAAACTAATGAATAGTAATGATACGATACGCATTACTGCCGCTAATGAAATGGCAGTTATTTGCGCCTTGCGTTGTTGGTGAGTGGGAAGTTTGGCAGTCACAAGATAAATAAACAATAAATTATCAATCGCTAAGATAGTCTCAAGCGCAGTGATGGTTAAAAAGCTTGTAATAAGTTCCAGCGGAACGTCCAATCTAGGTATCCTCTTAAGTGTATATAATGACGGCATAAATGATAAACGGATACAAAGGTACATGTAAACTTGCTACGGCAATTATTTTTAAGTTATTTTAACTTGTTTTTAGCAGTTCGCTTGTGGCAGACTTTGAAAGCGCAAGAATACCAATTCAATATACAGGAGAAATACAATGGAATTAGTTGCTGCAAAAAAGGATAAAATTTTTCATGCCTTAAATGCAATCCTTGAGCATGAGATGGCAGGTGTTGTTCGTTATACGCATTATTCATTAATGATCATTGGTCATGGTAGAATCCCAATTGTCAGCTGGATGCGTGCGCAAGCGCAAGAGAGTCTAACGCATGCAACACAAGCCGGTGAGATGATTACCCATTTTGGTGAGCACCCATCGCTTAAAATTGCACCTTTAACTGAAACACATAAGCATAATATTGATGAGATTTTAACGGAAAGTTTAGAGCACGAGCATGGTGCATTAAAGCTATATCGTGAGCTTTTAGCATTAGCAGAAGAAGCAAACTCCATCATTTTGGAAGAATATGCGCGTGGTCTTATCGTTGAAGAAGAGACGCATATTGGTGAAGTTGAAAAGATGCTTAAAAAACCATTTTAGAAGATAACTTAAGATAAGTGATTGCTGTCCTTATTTAAATTGCTACAATGGTTTCACGCATTACGTGTGGAATCATTTATGTCTGAAACGATTATGTATCAAGAGGCGTTGTCGGCGCCTACTAAAGTTGCCGAACAATTACAGTATAATGCAAAGATTTGGCAAGAAATTTGTACCTATCTTAAGGCGCATCAGCCGGCATTTGCAGCAACCGTTGCGCGCGGCAGCTCAGATCACGCAGCAACCTATGCCAAGTATTTATTAGAAAGTAAAATAGGATTGGTTACGGCATCGATTGCGCCATCTATTTATACGATTTATCAAAGTCAAACGGCGGTGGCAAATAGTCTTTTTTTAGGTATTTCACAGTCAGGTAAAAGCCCTGATTTAGTGCAATCATTCCTAAGCGTGAAAGATCAAGCAACCACTGTTGCCTTAGTTAATGTCGAAGGTTCACCATTGGCAGATGCCGCAAGATTTGTCGTACCACTCTTGGCAGGAGAAGAAAGGGCGGTTGCTGCAACCAAAAGTTATATTTGTGCGTTGACCGCGTTGGCACAGTTTATTGCTATTTATACGGAAGATAAGATATTGCAAGAAGCACTTAATGCGCTACCTGAGTATTTGTCCTTAGCGGCAAATCTTGATTGGCAAGTGGTAATTGATGCATTAAAAGATGAACAAGATGCCTATGTTATTGGTCGTGGCTATGGTTATGCAATCGCGCAAGAAGCAGCCTTGAAGCTTAAAGAAACAGCATGTATACATTCTGAGCCGTTTAGTTCAGCTGAAGTATTGCATGGCCCATTTGCTTTGATTAAAAAAGCATTCCCAACGTTGGTTTTTGCACAAAATGATGCATCAGCTAAGGGCACAATCGAGTTGGCGCAAAAAATGCATCAAATGGGTGCTAATGTGATGTTTGCGATGCCAGGGTCTCAGCATGTTGACACCACGCATAATCTTAAGACAACCAAAAGCTTGCACCCATTATTGGATCCGATTTTGTTGATTCAAAGCTTTTACACTATGGCAGCAAAGCTTGCTACAGCACGCGGATTAAATCCAGATCAGCCAGAGAATCTCAATAAAGTGACACAAACGGTGTAAGTGATGCAAAGTTATCGAATAACAGGCGCCGAAATCATCACTAAAGATGCTGTTTTAGAAGGTGAAATTGCCGTTGAGTGCGGCAAAATTATGGCAGTTGGTGAGCCACTCCCAGATTTTTCACATTTACCCGTCGTCGAATATCATCAAAGTGATAAGGTGATTCCAGGATTTATTGATACCCATATTCATGGTAGTTGTGGTTGTGATGTAATGGATGGTGAGATTGAATCCTTAAAAGTGATTACATCATCCTTATATCGTCAAGGGGTTACTTCGTTTTTAGCAACGACAATGACCCAAACTGAAGCGGCAATTAGCAAAGCACTTAATAATGTCGCTGACTTTAATAAGTCGTATGCTCACGGTCGACACTTTGCCAATATCTTAGGTGTGCATTTAGAAGGCCCCTTTATTTCACCGGATAAAATTGGCGCACAAAACCCTGAGTTTTTGCAGGAATCTTCGATTGCTAAGCTTAAGAGCTGGCAAGATAAGGCAAATAACCTAGTTAAGAAAATCACACTTGCGCCAGAGATGTTGGGTGTTAATCAGGTGATTGATTGGTGTGCCAGTGAGCAAGTGATTGCTTCGATTGGACACACTAATTGCACAGCAAAAGAAGCGCTAGCAGCAATTGACCGAGGCTGCTCTCAAGCGACGCATTTATTTAATGCGATGAGTGGTATTGATCACCGTAAACCAGGAGCGGTACCCGCTTTATTAATGTCAGAGAAGGTTATTGCCGAGCTGATCGTTGATGGCGTGCATCTAGCACCTGAAATCGTTGATATGGTTTATCGCGTAAAAGGAGCGGATGGTATTCTTTTGGTCACTGATGCGATGTCAGCTCAAGCTCATGGTGAGGGTGTGTTTGACCTTGGTGGGCAGAAAGTAATTGTCAAAAATAATGAAGCACGACTAGAAAATGGTGTATTAGCCGGTAGTGTGTTGACGATGAATAATGCATTAAAAAACATGCTCACATATAGTGATTGCAGTTTGCCGGAAATTGTTAAAATGACGAGCTATAATGCTGCGAAGAGTCTTAATGTGCATCATTATAAAGGGGACATCAAAAAAGGGGCTGATGCTGATTTGGTCGTTATTGATAAGCATTTCCAGATCAAACAAGTATTTAAAGCGTCATAATGAAAGTAGATGTTATTGTTATTGGGGCTGGTGCCTCAGGACTTATGTGTGCCATTGAGGCGGCCAAAAGAGGGCGCAAAGTATTGGTTCTTGATCATGCTAATAAGGTCGGGAAAAAGATACTTATGTCAGGTGGCGGACGCTGTAATTTCACGAATTACTATGTTGAGCCGGCGCGCTTTTTATCACAAAATCCGCATTTTTGTAAGTCTGCCTTAACGCGTTATACGCAATGGGATTTTATTGCATTGGTTGATAGTTATCAGCTTAATTACCATGAGAAAACATTAGGACAGCTTTTCTGTGATGGTAAGTCACATGAAATCGTTGATATTATGCTTAATGAATGCCGTAAATATCAGGTTGAAATTAAACTGAATACAACAGTTAATCAGCTGCGCCAATGTGATCAAGCGGCATCACCTGAGCTTGGGTTTTATATTAAAACAACCGCAGGTGATTATCATGCACGCTCTGTTGTTATTGCTACGGGGGGGCTCTCAATTCCAACAATGGGTGCTTCAGGCTTTGGCTATGAGATCGCACGCCAGTTTGGTCTTCAAGTGTTGCCAACCTCAGCGGCATTAGTGCCCTTTGTTCTTGGAGAGCATGATAAATTAAAATATGCCGAGCTTTCAGGCGTTTCGGTATTTAGTGAGGTCAGTTGTAATAATCAGAGCTTTCGCGAGAATTTGCTATTTACACATCGCGGCTTAAGTGGACCTGTTATGTTGCAGATCTCATCCTATTGGCAGCTGGGAGATTATTTGCACATCAACTTATTGCCAGAAATAGCCTCATTAAGTGAATTGCTTCATTTGCACAAAAAATCACAAGGTGGCACACTCTTAAAGTCACTGTTAGAAAATTACCTGCCTAAGAGGCTACTGCCTTTATTTGTGGATGAATTATTACTTAATAAGAAACTTGCCGATCTTGCTAATAGTGAGATCGAGCAGATGATGCAATGCTTACAATCATGGCAGATAAAACCGTGTGGCACGGAAGGATATCGCACAGCCGAGGTCACCAAAGGTGGGGTCAGTTGTGATGAAATTTCTTCAAAAACAATGGAAAGTCACAAGATTAAAGGGCTTTATTTCATTGGTGAGGTCGTTGATGTCGCTGGATGGCTTGGTGGATATAACTTTCAATGGGCATGGGCATCAGGATGGGCTGCTGGTCAATTTGTATAAAGTTGATCTATAAGCAATCAATTTAATTTAAGAGCAATCATTACACAATAATTTATTTGCCTGATACATATTGTTACATATTTACAAGCTTTGAAAATGCCGCTATAGTCTGTCGTCTTGGGGCGGCATGTGTTTGAAGAAAATAATGCTGTATTTTTAGACATATATTTATCACAAATGCCCGTTAAAGGAGGTTTGTGGCGCTGTGATATTTATAAGGTAAAAAGTAATGTAAATAATAGAATTAAAAGAGGGAAGAGGAATATGGGTGCAGAGTTCACACCAAAAAAATCAGGCGTATCGCTATTAAGTGCAACCTTGTTAAGTGCTACTTGTATGGTTGGTTCAGGCTGGCTTTTTAGCGCGCAATTAACCGCAAAAATCGCAGGAAACTGGGCGTTTCTTGCATGGGTTCTAGCTGCTATTTTAGTTTTATTAGTTGGTTTATGTTTAGCTAAGGTTGTTGCGGTTTACCCAGTGCGTGGCGCAACAACACGATCAAGTGCGTTATCACACAATGGTATCTTTGGTATGCCATTTGCATTTGCTAATTGGTTTGGCATTATGGTGGTGATTGCTACTGAGGCACAAGCAACAACACAGTACTTATCAGCAGCGATTGGATCTGATGCATTGATGCAGAATCATGTTCTCACTTATGGTGGTAAATTTTTAGCGTTAGGTATTTTATTGGTCTACTTGATCGTGAATTTTTACGGCATTAAGTTGCTAACACGAGTAAATAATGTCGTCACCGTGCTTAAGGTTTTTACACCATTATTTGCAATCGCTGTTTTTTTGATTGCTGCATTTGATCACTCAGGATTGAGTAACAACTTTAATTTACCAACCAATAGTGACTATGGCTTTAGTAGTGCAGTGATGGCAATTATTGGTGCAGGATTGATTTACTCATTTAATGGCTTTCAGATTAGTGTATCGTTCGCCAGTGAGATTAAAAATCCAAAACGTAATATGCCGTTGTCCATTATCTTGTCGATCTTTATTATTTTGATTGTTTATATGGGCTTACAGTATGCATTTATGGCAGCCGTTCCACATGAACTTTTAGTTAAAAATGGTGGTTGGCAAGGCATGAACTTCTCATCACCATTATTGAATTTAGCGATGTTGTTAGGTTTGAATTTCTTAGCTATTTTGTTATTAGCTGACAGTGTGGTCAGTCCATCTGGTACCGGATATACCTATCTTGGCGCTTCATCGCGCATGCTTTATGCAATGTCAGCAGAAGGGCAAATGCCACGTTGGATTGCCAAGCTTGACCCAGTATATAACTTCTCAAAGCGCTCAATGATGATTAACTGGGTATTAGCAGCAATTGTCTTATTTAATGCCGAAAGCTGGGCAGCGTTGATGGTTGTGGTAACTGGTTATCATGTTGTTGGATATATGGCAGCACCGATTAGTATGGGTGCAATTGCGCCTAAAACACGTTGGTTAGGATTAATTGTCTTTGTGATTTTAGGGCTTATCATGCTCACGATTCCAAGCCATGATTTGATGTTGGTCAATAGTTCATTAACGATTCTATTGCTCATTTATGCTTTCGTGCAGCACAAAGTTGGCGTGCAAAAACTATTATTGTTTATCCTGCCATTTATTGCTTACTTATGGTTATTATATATCGTGCCAAATATCTGGTTTGTTGCTGTCATATCTGTCATTTTTTATATTTTAATTACAACCAAATCGTATGTCGCAATGTGTAAAGAGCATGGTGAGTTAAATCGAGTCATTGAAGATTAATAGTGCTAACCTCATCGTAAGTCATTTTGCGGTGTTGGCTTAGAGCTCTACCATATGGCTTATCCCTTTTGCAATACAAATAAGCACTTCATCTTCTTTAATAAAAGCCAATGGTTCTTTGGTATATTCAATGTCTCCTGAGATTACTTGACAACGGCAGGTGCCACACATACCATTGCGGCACTGAAAGTTGGCAGCAATACCCTGTTGTTCAAGCCATTCAAGTATCGTTAATTGATTATTATCAATCGTTATAATTTGATCATTAAGCTTAATACGAACCATTGTTATAGTTCAAAACCACTAAAGGCATTATCGGCAACATTACTATCTATTTGACCGACAAGATACGAGCTAATCTCGGTTTCTTGTGGTGCAACTTGGACGTTGTCTGAGTTAAGATAATGATTAATCCAAGGTATCGGGTTGCCTTTGGGCGCGATAATATCATCGGTATTTAGTCCCACAGCTTCCATCCGCTCTTTGGCTAAGTAGTCAATGTATTGACAAAGGATCTGTTCATTCAATCCCAATATAGAGCCTTGTGAGAATAGATACTTTGCCCATGCTTTTTCTTGTGCAATGGCTTCTTTGAAAATGGCTTGCGCTTCATTATGTAAACTGTGCGCAATCTCGGTTAATTCAGGATCTCCATCTTTACCCAAGAGGATGATATTAATCATATGTTGAGTGCTGGTTAAATGCACGGATTCATCACGCGCAATCAGCTTCATAATTTTGCCACAGCCTTCAAGCTTCTTCTGCTCGGAAAAGGCAAACGTGCAGGCAAAGCTGACATAAAAGCGGATAGCCTCAAGGGCGTTAACCGCATGCAGAGCCAAGTAAAGTGCTTTTTTAATGCTGTGTTGACTTACCTCAATGGTTTTGCCATCAATGTTATAGCTTCCCGTGCCTTGTGTTTGTAAAAGCTGTGTTTGCATAATCAGCTGATCATAATAGTGGGTAATGTTTTGCGCACGTTTTCTAATCTCAGGATTATCAACAATCGCATTAAATACAGGGCTTGGATCATCCATGAGCGAGCGCACCATATGTGTGTATGAGCGGCTATGAATTGTCTCAAAAAAGCTCCATGTCTCAATCCACGTTTCAAGCTCAGGGAGAGAGACAAGTGGTAAAAAGGCGATATTTGGGCTGCGTCCTTGTACTGAGTCTAACAGGGTTTGATATTGTAGATTAGATAAGAAAATATGCTTTTCAATGGCATTGAACTTCTGAAAGTCAACGCGGTCGCGACTTAAATCAATCTCCTCAGGACGCCAGAAAAAAGACAGCTGCTTTTCAATCAAACGTTCAAAAATAGAGTGCTTTTGTTGATCAAAACGTGAGACATTAACTGATGTGCCAAAAAACATCGGCTCATGCAGTTGATTATTTGATGTTGTTTGAAAGGTGGAGTAATGGTAGCTTTGTGTCATATTTTACATGCTCCTGATTCGCATTCGTCGATTTCTGCTATCTCTATAGTATGATTAGTTGGCTCTTTGCTTTCTTTGGCATGATCACGCGTATTGTGATAATAAAGTGTTTTTAAGCCATATTTATAAGCGATTAATAAATCAGACATCAATGTTTGCATTGGCACTTTATGATCATTAAATTTAAGCGGGTCATAGTTAGTATTAGCTGAAATTGACTGATCAATAAACTTTTGAATAATCGCACAAAGTTGCAAATAACCGGTATTATTAGGCATCTGCCATAACAGCTCATAGTGAGACTTTAAGCGTTGAATTTCAGGGACGACCTGTTTTAATACCCCATCTTTACTTTGCTTGATTGAAACTAAGCCACGAGGTGGTTCAATACCATTAGTGGCATTGGATATTTGCGATGAGGTTTCTGATGGCATGATCGCACTTAAGGTGGAATTGCGCAAGCCATGTTGTTGAATGTCTTGGCGTAAGGCTTCCCAGTCATATTGTAGTGAAAAATGAGCAAACTCATCGATGCTTTTCTTATAGTGATCAATGGGCAGTAATCCTTGGGCATAGCTTGTGTCGTTGAAATATGTGCAAGCGCCTTTTGCTCGAGCTAACTGATTTGATGCTTTAAGTAGATAATATTGAATAGCCTCAAAAGTTTGATGTGTCAGCTTATTGGCACTGCCATCACTATATTTGACATGATTTTTAGCCAAGTAATAAGCAAAGTTAATAACGCCAATCCCTAAGCTGCGGCGCGCTTTTGCGGGAATTTCAGCTGACGCTAATGGATAGTTCTGATAATCCAATAGATGATCTAAAGCCGTGACAATTAACGTGGCTAAAGACGCCAGTTCATCAAGAGAATCAATAGCACCTAAGTTAAATGCGGATAAAGTACATAGTGCAATCTCACCATTTTCATCAAAAATATGCTCAAGTGGTTTGGTGGGTAAGGTGATCTCCATGCATAGGTTAGATTGTTTAATCGGGGCAAGTTGCGCATTAAATGCCGAATGCGTATTACAATGATCAACGTTTTGAATGTAAATACGTCCAGTTTGCGCACGCTCCTGCATTAACAGGGCGAAAAGCTCATTGGCTTTAATTGTTTTTTTGCGGATATCGGGTGTGTTTTCTGCTGCAATATAAAGCCTCTCAAACTCACTCTGATTAGCAAAAAAAGCATCATATAACCCAGACACATCACTGGGGCTAAACAGGGTAATATCCTTTTGCTCGATTAAGCGTTGATATATTAAGCGATTGATTTGCACACCATAATCTAAGTGGCGGATGCGGTTATCCTCGACCCCACGGTTATTTTTAAGCACCAAGAGGGATTCAACCTCTAAATGCCACAGTGGATAAAATAAGGTAGCCGCTCCACCACGCACACCCCCTTGTGAACATGATTTAACTGCTGTTTGAAAATGTTTATAAAATGGAATGCAGCCAGTATGTAGCGCTTCGCCTTGACGAATCTCACTACCCAGTGCACGAATTTTTCCGGCATTAATGCCAATGCCTGCGCGCTGTGAGACGTACTTGACAATCGCCGATGCGGAAGCATTGATTGAGTCTAAACTATCATCAGTATCAATAAGGACACATGAGCTAAATTGTCGTGTCGGTGTGCGCACACCTGCCATAATTGGAGTGGGTAGAGAGAGCTTAAACTGACTAATCGCATCATAGAAATCAAGTACATATTGCATGCGTGTTGCTTTGTCATGCTTTGAAAACAAACAAGCACTCACCAACATATAAAGCATTTGTGGCGTTTCGTAGATCTTGCCAGTGACGCGATTTTGCACGAGATACTTGCCTTGCATTTGATTCACTGCAGCATAGGTGAAGTTCATATCACGCCAATGATCAATATGCGTATTCATTTGCTCGAACTCAGCACGAGAGTAGTCATCAAGTAAATGTCCGTCGTATTTGTTGGCTTTGACCAGTGCTTGCACCTGATCATATAAATGCGGAGGCTCAAATTCGCCATAGGCTAATTTGCGCAAGTGAAAAATCGCTAAGCGCGCCGCCATATATTGATAATCAGGTGTCTCTTCAGAGATTAAATCAGCAGCAGTTTTGATAATGATCGCCTGAATATCCGCTGTTTTCATACCTTCATACAGTTGAATATGCGATTGCAACTCAACTTGAGAAACAGAGACATTCTCTAAACCTTCAGCAGCCCAAGTGATGACGCGATGGATTTTATCCAGATTAACAGGCTCTAAACGTCCTGAGCGTTTGGTGACATTTACATTCATTTGTTATCCTCTATCCGCGATTAATTTAAACTAAGCAATCGGGAAGAAGGACATAAGTTAGCAAGAAGTGTTTTGATAATGATTTATTAATCAATACCAATTATCTCTACCATATGTGTGCTTTGTTCCACGAAAGCTTTTTAACATAAAATCAATTAACTAATGGCAGATATTCGGGCTTATGGACGCATTTAAACAACCTACTAGATACTGCTTCCCAATTGTGTCAATCAGTGCGTTTCAAGGACTCTTAAAAGCAAGAGTCAACGTGTATCGTTCGTTTCCAATTACCGCTGCGGGCCAGCTCTGGAGTTACACCAGATTCCCTCTTGCGTTGCGCAAATTCGCGCAAACCATTAGCGATGTGTATACCGCCCATAAACCATTTTACAGCATTTCTGTCGTTGAATTTCTCGTGTCTTTGAGCGATTGAATTTTACCAATAGCGAATGCGTTAAGAAACAATGAATAGTTTCATTGTTTTAGCAAATGAGCGCCCAAAGACTCTGTCAAGGGCAG
>NZ_JBXTEF010000078.1:0-29741 GCF_057495195.1 Cysteiniphilum sp.
TCTTTATCCATTTCAACATCAATGGCTAAATCAATATCACCACCGCTTAAGCTATCATTAGCACGGCTACCAAACAAGTATACAGGCACTTCGCCAAAGCTTTGAGAAACGGCCTTTTTCAAAACGCTTTTCATTCGTTCAGATAATCTCATTGTTTAAGCACTCTTTTACCACTAATTTTATGCCAAAGCATTCTAATACAGCCCAGATATAAATGCCATCACCTTCCCTACATCAACTAATTTGAAATCGGCAATAGCTTCCAGCGCGCTTTCCGTTTACCATGTTGTCGTTTGATTATTTGACATTATGGAGCAAAAAGAATGGCACAAAATCATCATAAACTTATTATTTTAGGATCAGGACCTGCTGGCTATACGGCAGCTATTTATGCCGCACGCGCTAATTTAAACCCCGTGATTATTACTGGTATGCAACCTGGTGGGCAGTTAACCACAACAACTGACGTTGATAACTGGCCAGGTGAGGAAAACGGTATTCAAGGGCCTGAACTGATGCAAAAGCTACAAGCCCAAGCTGAACGCTTTAATACTCAGATGATTTACGATCACATCAATCAAGTAGATCTTAACAATCGCCCTTTCACATTGATAGGGGAAAATGATCAATACAGCTGTGATGCACTTATTATTGCCACAGGAGCAAGTGCCAAATACTTAGGCCTTCCCTCTGAAGAAGCGTTTATGGGTAAAGGCGTTTCAGCATGTGCTACGTGTGATGGCTTTTTCTATCGCGGCAAAGATGTTGCGGTTATCGGCGGGGGCAACACGGCTGTTGAAGAAGCGCTTTATTTATCAAATATTGCCAAAACCGTGACATTAGTACATCGCCGTGATGAGTTACGAGCGGAGAAAATATTAATTGATCAAATCATGAAAAAGTCTAAAGACGGTAATATCCGTTTTGAGTGGTTTCACACCCTTGATGAAGTCTTAGGTAATGATTCGGGTGTAACTGGTATACGTATCAAAGATGTCAAATCAAATACTACCAAAGAGCTCGCGGTTGATGGCGTATTTATCGCGATTGGTCACACGCCAAACACACAGATCTTCAATGGTCAACTTTGCATGGAAAATAATTATATCACCGTCAAATCCGGTCTTGCTGGCAATGCCACACAAACGTCTATCGAGGGCGTTTACGCTGCAGGAGATGTGATGGATCATGTGTATAAACAAGCGGTTACTTCAGCGGGAACCGGCTGCATGGCAGCACTTGATGCTGAGAAATATCTCGATGCACTTAAGTAAGTCATAATGCAGAAATAATAAGTTGAACTTCAATCACCCTTCACCCGCGCAGCTTAAGCTACACGAGCAATCCCGCAAGAGGGGAGGTACTAATTGATGCAAATTATTCTTTATTCAGTACTAAAAATTCAAATTACGCAATCACACGCGTGACATTCTCAACATAAGCCGTTGAGCTCATTTTCTTAGCCAACGTATCTAAAGTTTGCATATCCGTCAAAATCAAGCTTAGTTTGATCGTTTTATGTTTATCTGAATGCGAAGGTTGTAATGCGGCAATTGTTATCTTTTCAATCGTTAAAATACTGGTAACTTCGTACACCGCCTTTTCAACATCACTACAAATCAACAGCAAATCAACCTGATAACGTCTTAAGTCCTTTTTTCCCCATTGCACATCAAGCACCCGCTCAGGTGAGCTTAAGCTTAAACGCAAGAAGTTAGAGCACACCGCTCTATGCACAGTCACGCCTCGACCATGTGTTAAATAGCCAACAATATCGTCACCTTGCACCGGCTTGCAGCATCCTGCCATATGTGACAATAAATTATCAACACCATAAATCGTTAAATCTGTTTTGCATGCATTGTCTTTTAAACTTTGTGTGACATTAACACCCTTAATCGCCACTTCTTCAACTGTTGGTTTTTCAATAAGCTTGTAATGCTCAACGATATAATTAACCACCTGATTAAAGCGCAGAGACCCCGTCTCAATTCCTGCATACAATGTTTCCTCATCTGCCATATTAAAATGTGAGGCAACTTCAGCATAATCAATTGACTTTAAGCGATGTTGTTTTAATTCATCTAATAGGCGCTCGCGACCTAATGCTGCATTTTGCTCTTTATTAAGCTGTTTAAACCAACGCGCCACACGTGCGCGAATTTTCGCTGAATGAATAAAACCACTACCTGCATTTGCCCAATCCAAACTGGGACTTGGCTCCTTGTGAGTGAGAATTTCAACCTTATCTCCTGTACTAAGCTTTGTTGTCAACGGCACAATCTTGCCATTGATTTTAGCCCCCTTAGTGCGATGCCCAATCATCGTATGCACCATATAAGCAAAATCAAGCACGGTAGATCCTAACTCCAGATCAATCACATCACCATTAGGTGTAAACACATACACACGATTTCCGGCAAGCTCTTTTTTAAGCTCATCGCTTTTTAACTCATCGGCAAGCTCAGTCTCCCAGTCAAGTAATGATCGCAACCAATTAACACGTGCTTCGTAACTTGGATCATGTTTAACTCCTTCTTTATAGCGCCAATGTGCCGCCACCCCCATTTCAGACTCATTATGCATTTGATGTGTCCTAATCTGAATCTCGAGCGTCAAACGCTCAGGCCCATAGACAACCGTATGTACCGAGCGATAACCATTAGGTTTAGGTGTAGCAATATAATCAGCAAACTCACTGGCAATGGGCTCCCACAATTGATTAACAATACTCAAAGCACGATAACATTCATCAACCGAATCAACCAATACACGCATCGCTCGAATATCATATAGCTCATCAAGATTACGCTCTTTCTTGCGTAGTTTGCGCCATATGCTATAAATGTGCTTCACCCGACCAGATAGCTCAAAGTGAATATTTTCTTTTTTAAGCTCAGTCGCAAGCATATCCATCGCATCATGAATATAAGCCTCACGCTGCAAGCGTTTCTTTTTCAACCCTCTGGCGATTTTCTTATATTCAACAGGATATAAACAGGCAAAAGCACGATCCTCAAGCTCCCACTTTGTTTTTGACAAGCCCAAACGATTTGCCAATGGGGCATATATCTCAAGGATTTCCTTGGCGATTGTCTGCCTGTAGCTTTCCGTCCAGTTCTTAACCGCACGCATCGTGCATACTCGATCTGCTAATTTAACCAACACGATGCGCACATCTTCAACAATGGTTAATAGCATCTTACGAAAGGTATCAATTTGTGCCTGATTCGGTTTGTCATTTTGCAATGCTCTAACTGCCGACATGGCAGTGGCACCATCAAGAATCTTCAACACTGTTTCACCACAAGCTTCAAGTACAAGCTCAGGCGAAATTTTTTGATTATAATGAAGTTCAAATAACAATGCGGCGGCGACAGATTCTTCATCAGCCTGCAAATCAAAAAGAACTGCTGCCATTTCAACACCATAACCAAAACAAGTACCACCATGCACTGAAGGCTCATCAACCCCATATTGCGCTAAAATATCAATGGCGCCGGCAATCGTTGCTAAGCGTTGTTTTGGATAAAAGTCTTCTAATAAAGGTAACCATTTCTGAAAATCAATCAACCCTTCATCGGTTAAGGCATATTTGTCCGTTACTTGCACCATTGTTATCTATCCAAAAATCATCTTAAAAAGTCTAAAGTCCACACGTGGGATTCAAGCATGCACGATCAATTAAAACTGTATTTAAGAATAACGAAAATCAGTGAAAAACCCTAGTGAAAGTATGATAAATATCAAATATATTGCGTCAGGTAAAAAAAGCAAAAAAGGTGAAAAATACTAAGTCAATCGATAAGCCGGGTTCTGTCGTGGACAGTCATTTCTCTAGGCATTATGTCACCATAATGCTCAAGCAGCCTACCCGGTTGCAGCGCGAGCCACACTATTACAACCCTATTTGGCCTTGCTTCAGATGGGGTTTACCATGCCACTTTTGTTACCAAAAGCGCGGTGCGCTCTTACCACACCGTTTCACCCTTACCCATATAACAATACAGGCGGTCTATTCTCTGTTGCACTTTCCGTAAGCTTACGCTTCCCAGGCGTTACCTGGCATCTTGCTCTTTGAAGCCCGGACTTTCCTCGTCCTACCACTTTTTGTAACTTTGTAAGTTTTCTTTATCAAAACCCTAAACGGCTAAAATTACTGTCACCTAATTCCCCTCTTCACAAGAGGGGTGGCAGCCGTAGGCTGACGGGGTGTTTATGAAATCATAGTTTTCTCTTAAATGCGCAACTCCAATAAATTACAAAAAGTGGTAGGACGCGACTGTCTGATCAACTTAGTAGGCAGAATTATATACCCATCACAAACCATTTTACAGAATTTTTTGCTTTGTA
Organism: Cysteiniphilum sp.; assembly: GCF_057495195.1. Lineage (NCBI taxonomy): Bacteria > Pseudomonadati > Pseudomonadota > Gammaproteobacteria > Thiotrichales > Fastidiosibacteraceae > Cysteiniphilum > Cysteiniphilum sp. The sequence continues at coordinate 4,354 of NZ_JBXTEF010000078.1, forward strand.
TTTTGCATGCTTTTGGCAAGTTGAATTTTGATAATAGTCCTAGCTATTACCTGCAATCCAACTTACTAAAATCTTCACAAACTACTTTACAAGTAAACACCGCAAAATGATTTACGATGGGTATATACTTAACTGACGACGAATGGCAATAATCTCTTGATCATAATTTGTTTTCAAACGACTAAACTCGGTTTGCAATGCCAATAATTGCTCATTCGCCGTTTTTTGAAAATCACGCACTTCTTGATCACAGGTCATACGCGTATTAAGCAATTCATTCTGTGCTGTTTGATAGTGCTCTTGTGCTAACAAACGCGTACTTCTAATAATCGCTAATGCCTGAAAAAGCTTCTGAATAATTGCAGGTTCCGCCTGCAAACGCTCCGAAGTCAATGACTCGCGCGGTGCGATCGCCTCATAAGACTCATCGGAATTACCATTACCGATAAACTGCGTTCTTGAATAAGATTTTCTATATTCGCTTTGTCCATGAGTGGATTGCTGTTGGCGCGTAGGCTTCTTTGATTTAAAGCCATTCATATCTAGTCTGCGCAACGAAGAAGTGCCTGTATTTCTCGTATCATCAGATCTTGATTGTGAAAATTTAGGTCTTGCATTTTTATTTTCATGCATTAATTGTGCATTTTCTTTTTGCCACTTACCAAGAAGGATCGCGATCTGTGCATGCGTACCCTTACCTAATTCTCGACGCACATACTCAAGTGTGACTTTGCGCCCCTCACGACTTAGGCGTTCAGCCACCGCAGCAAGTTCATCATAAGTTATCTGGTTATCTTCCGACATGAATTCCCTTAATTAAGATATTTCATATTTTTGTTTTTTAATTTTTTAAATTTTTTTTATTTCTTCTTACTTAGCATTTACTTTTAAGCTTAATTCAATCTCACCAAAGGTTTCAATATTCCAATAAATAGAAACAATCCCTAAACGAGTCACCTAATCGCAAATGAAAAATGTACGCCCATCGAATACGTACAATCTAGTTTTAGCAGAAAATCATTTTAAAGGTAAATGAAAACGGCTGAATTATGACTAAAAATATGCTCAAGCTCAAGAAAAATCATGCTAATACTGATAAAAGACCGATACTACTTAATATTTGCAACACAATAATAAATGCACCCAATAGGATCAATAATGATAAATATATTTTACTGGGTAGCGTATTGCGCCCCTCACGATTCCTTAATGACCATGCCATGCACGCCGGCAGTATAATTAGCAAAATACAAACAAAGATACTGGCATAGCCTAATGCAGCTAAAAAGCCATTGACAAAAAAAACAGCAAATATCAATGGTGGCACATAGGTGATCACAAAGTTTAAAAGCTTTGCTTTGGTTGATTTCTTCAAGCGATAAGCATCTTGATTAAAGTGAAATAACGCTAACGTCACGCCAAGAAATGATGTTGTGACTGCAATATTAGAAAATCCAACAATAAAACCACTGGCCGCATGCACATTCAGTAGATGATGATACGCCTTACCTAAATCAACACCATGTGTCATGAGATATTTAAAACCATATTCACCCAAAACAGGAACAACACCTAAAGTAACAATAACCCATACCACATAGACGACAAATGGCACACTCGCGCCAATGACAACAATGCGTTTTAACTCATGATCATTTTTAAAATAATTACGAATCGTTGGGATCACAATATGAAACCCAAAAGAAGTGATTAAAATAGGAAAAGCATACCATGCATAGCCGATACCCATGCTTTGTGCTCTTAACAAACTGGTTTGCACATACGGAACAATCACCACAATAATCCCAATAAAACAAAGTGCTTTAAGAGTGAAAAACAGTTTATTTAGTTGGTCAACTGCTGATGTACCAAAATAAATAACCGCACCCAATATCACAGTAAATAACAGCGCCCCGTATCCATTCGAGTTACTTACACCTAGCACATATTGATCAAGCAGCCCACCACCCATAGCAATATATGCTGTGGTTAACGCATATAGCAATAATAGATAAGCCAGCCAATTGACAACTTGCCCAAAGCGTCCCAAAGTAGCAAATGCCATGGTATTTAAATCTGCCGTTAAGGGCTGACGCACATTGACTTCAACGATCAACAGTGCTGTTGCTAACATAATAATCCAGTTGATAAACAACAAGATTAACGCGCTTTTAAAGCCAACCGCAGCAACAGCATAAGGAATACCCAGCATTCCCGCGCCAATTGATGTGCCAGCAATTAACAAAATACCCCCAAGTTTTTTCATCCCTGAAACCGTATGCGGTGTATGATTTTCCAACATGTTTTTGAATCAAAAAATTAGCGAAGGTTCATCTTATCATCATCACTCAAAGTGACAACTGGTTTTCTAAGATAGTTTTATATTTTTCTATAGACGCAAATAAATGCAACATGTTTTAATAGCTATCAATGCGTTACTAATTAAGGAAAACAGGAGAAAAAATGTGTAGTCAAACACTAAGCATTAAGGATGAGCATATTGATTTTCAAGGGATTCTTGATGGATTATATTACCCATATTATATGGAAAAATAAGTTTTCCATCTAAACAGTCGTTCACCTCTCTCCTTGCGGGAGAGCTCGTGCAGCTTGTGCTGCGCGGGTGAGGGGTATTAAAACTCAACTTGAATTTCTAACAAACTTTAAAGCATCTTTGGCTAAGACTAAATATTCACCCTCAAGTGCTCACCGCACCCTGAGCGTGACTCGAAGGGTAAGTTTGGGAAAATCGCACTTCATAAAGGCTTCGACTTACGCTCAGCCAACGCTTACACAATAAAAGTGGTCAGGAATATGGTCATAGCCACATCTTTAAAGATTTAAAGGTGCCCTTGGTTTCACATTGATTACCATATCCTGATCAACAAAGCCATTTGCTAAACGATAAGCACCTGCTATGGCAATCATCGCCCCATTGTCTGTGCAATACGCCAAAGGCGGATAATAAACTTGCCAATGATTTTTAAGTGCCAACGCACTAAGTGCTGATCGCAATCCTTTGTTAGCACTAACACCACCAGAAACGACTAAATTCTTCATATCGGTATGCTTTAATACACGCTTACATTTAATCACAATCGTATCAATTAGTGCCTCTTGAAATGCATAAGCAATGTCAGCTTTAATTTGTTCACTTTGATCCTCTTGCGCCTGCCAAGTATTAAGCACCGCTGTTTTCAGACCACTAAAACTAAAATCAAATCCAGGACGATCACACATCGGACGCGGGAAAACAAAAATACCTGCTCGCCCTTGTTCAGCAAGACGTGCCAAATGCAGACCACCAGGATAAGGCAATCCCAATAATTTAGCCGTTTTATCAAAAGCCTCACCTGCGGCATCATCAATTGACTCACCTAATAGTTCATATTGCCCAAAGCGCTTAACCGCTATTAGCTGTGTGTGCCCTCCTGAAACTAATAACGCCACATAAGGATACTCAGGTCTAACCTCTTCACTTAATAATGGTGCTAATAAATGTCCTTCCAAGTGATGAATCGCAATTGCAGGAATATCAAGCATATAGCTTAATGTTTTGGCAAATGTTGCGCCAACCATTAGCGCGCCAACCAATCCTGGCATTGCCGTATAGGCAATGGCATCAATATCCTCAAGTGTTAGCCCTGCGTGCGCTAACGCCTCCTTTGTCAGTGGAATGAGTTTGGCTACATGATCACGCGAAGCAAGTTCAGGCACCACTCCACCGTATTGCGCATGCAAATCAATCTGGCTGAACAATGCATTGGCAAGAAGTTTGTGTTTCGAGCCATCATAAATGGCAATGCCCGTTTCATCACATGATGTTTCAATACCAAGGACAATCATTCCTTAACAACCTTATCACGCAGTTTTCTTTTGCGTGACAACAGCATCAAAACCATACCGATAACAAGCCCCAAAACAAAAACCACCAACAGTAACAATATCAACGGCAAATGAAACGTACCAACCAAATAATTAAAGGTTACTTCCTGTGCATTCAATACTGCCAACGCCGCAACTAAAACAAATATAATCACTAAGATTATGTATCCAAATAAACGCATTATATCTCCTATAGCATATGCATTAATTCATGCCGTGCATGATAGTATATCTTTATGGGCGTATGCAATACGCCCCTACAAACTTCTGTTTTTACGTTTTTTATCCTTTCTAAATGACAAATAAAGCTTTTTACGCTTTGCCAATACGAGCGTACGACTTAACAGCGTGCTATAAATAGGGCTTCCTCCCATAAAAATTGCAGCAATCGTTGCACTAAAACACGTAACAATCAATGGCAAGATCAGCGCATAATTCATCGTCATCTCAACAACGAGTACGATCCCCGTTAGTGGCGCACTAACCGTCGCAGTAAAAAGTGCACTCATGCCTGCAACAGCAAAAACTTGTGGATTGGTTATAAGATCCGGAAAAAGCGCATGCGCGACAATGCCAAAAAACATACCAAAGATCGTCCCCAATGCCAACATTGGAGCAAATATCCCACCAGGGACACCCGTGCCATAGCTAACCAAGGTTGTGATAAAGCGCAAAACAAATAAAGCGATTAAGGCTGACAAAGCAATCTCACCGTGCAATGCATCGGGCATGACTTTATAGCCACCGCCAACCACATGCGGCAAAAAGACAATGAGCAAACCCGTTGCTGCACCAATAAGAATGATCCACTTCCAAAAATCAAAGCCTGAACGCTTAGCAAAAAAATTCAATGAATGAACGAGATATTTATTAAACAGCACACCCAATGCACCAAAAATCGCACCAAAAACGACAAAAAGCCATAAACTTGATAAGGGTGGCGCGTTATATGCTGTCATATCGATATCCATCATCTGGCGAATGTTATACCCTCCAGTTTGCAACAATGCTTCGAGCAAAATATCGGCAACAACGCAGGCAACAATCACCGTTTGCAATGATTGAAAGCTGTATTTGAATTGACGACGCATTTCTTCAATCACAAACAAAATCCCCGCCAAAGGCGCATTAAATGCTGTTGCAAGACCAGCGCCTGCACCTGCGGCAATAAGTACATGCGCATAATCATTATTCAATCGAAAGACACTTTTAACCAACTGACCAATCGCCCCACCCATTTGAATGGTGGGGCCCTCTCTTCCTAAGACAAGTCCACTTGATAAAGACATTACCCCACCGATAAACTTCGCAGGTAATACACGCCACCATCGAAGCTCGCGCACACCTTCAAGTGCTCCTTCAATCTCCTGGACGCCACTACCTGAAGCCTCAGGCACCATACGTCTGACAATAACTAACGATAGAATCAAAAACATGCTTGAGAAGAACATACTAAATAGGCAAAGCAAGAATAGATTATCTTGTAGCGCAGTAAAAGCTGCTTGCTGCCCTGCCAATATCCAATGGATACATAACTGAAAAAGTGCTCCAATACTCCCCACTAACACACCGACAATGGCACCATAAACGGTTGATCGCAATACATCCTTTGGGTAATGAACTTTATTCATCCTCATCCTTAAAATGATTTATTTTTTCTATATCCTAGGCGTTAGCATAGAAACTCTTTAAGATTATTACAAGCATTCAACAATTTAACTTTCATTCACAGTGACCTTTTGCTAAAATACCGCTGTTTTTGCTCGATAGTTTTATAGCGCAATAACAAACAACAATTTGATATGGATTTTGACGATTGTACATCGACTGGGAGAAGTCAATTGCGTTAGCGCAATTAGCCAATGACTCATTCATCTACATGACGCTTTGAATCCAACCGCACATAGTGTATTGACACTTTGAGTCTATGCTATGTGTTTTTAAAAGAAAGCATAAAATATGCAAAACAGATTTAGATGATTAATAACTGCAGTTATCTAAGACAACTGCAAGCAACCTTGGAGAATCTATTCACAAGGGCTGCACACATTAAACGTTAAATCACACAAAGGTATTAGGGCAAAGTTTAAGTGTCCCTAATTTGTGTAACCACTTATGACAAAGAGCATAAGTGACCATAGCAGAATATTTGCGTTTTTGGTCGCATAAGCACAAACGCAAGATGAGAAAACTATAGGAATCACAAAAAAGATGATTGTTTTTATAACAATAATAACAATAACAGCGTGCTTTTATTGGGCTTTAACTAGCCAGGCACGCACTTTATTTCATGCAAACACATCATCTACGCACTTAGCTTCATCCTTTGTACCTTTTAAACAACTTGAATTTAAAAGGATAACAACACATGAAAAAAATGTTAATCAATGCGCGTCAAGCAGAAGAAACGCGTATTGCAATCGTCGACAACGTTCAATTGATGGATTTAGACATCGAGAGTGTTGACAGAGAACAGAAAAAAGCCAATATCTACAAAGCAAAAATTTCACGCATTGAGCCAAGCTTAAATGCTGTTTTCGTTAATTATGGTGAAGATAAGAACGGTTTTTTGCCATTTAAAGAAATCTCCCCTGAATACTTCAAGAAGACAGCCAAAGACCAAGACACTCCGTTAAATGAGTTGCTTGATGTCGGTCAAGAATTGATTGTGCAGATTGCTAAAGAAGAGCGTGGTTCAAAAGGTGCGGCTTTAACAACTTTCATCACACTTGCTGGCTGCTATATGGTATTGATGCCAAATAATCCAAGTGCCGGCGGTATCTCTCGTCGCATTGAAGGTGACGAGCGTCAAAAACTCAAAGCCCTTTTTGATTCTCTAACCATCCCTGCCAATATGGGCGTTATTATCCGCACAGCAGGTGTTGATCGCTCAGCTGATGAAATTCAAGCGGATCTTGATACTTTGACAACACTTTGGGATGCAATCAAACGTGTTTCATATCAGCGTAAAGCACCTTTTTTAATTCACAAAGAAAGTGACATTACTATTCGTGCTATTCGTGATCACTTAAAAGAAGATATCAAAGAAATTATTATCGATGATGAGGAGTCTTACGAAGACCTTAAGCGCCAATTAAGCATGCTACGTCCGAGCTTTGTCGAGCGTTTGCAGCTTTATAAAAAAGATCTGCCATTATTTAACGCTTTCCAAATTGAAAAGCAAATTGAAAGCGCATTTAAACGTGAAGTGCAGCTGCCATCGGGTGGCTCAATTGTGATTGATACCACAGAAGCATTAACTGCAATCGATATTAACTCAGCACGTTCTACCAAAGGTGACAATATCGAAGAGACGGCTTTTGCGACAAACCTTGAAGCAGCTGAGGAAATCGCGCGACAATTACGCTTGCGTGACCTTGGTGGTTTAATCGTTGTTGACTTTATTGATATGGCATTTTTCCCCAATCAAAAGGCAGTTGAGCAAAAGCTGGTTGATTCTTTATTCCATGATCGCGCACGCATCCAAATGACGCGCATCTCTAAATTTGGCTTGGTTGAAATCTCGCGCCAGCGTTTACAAGCATCTCTTGGTGAGTCAGTAATGCACTCATGCCCACGTTGCGCAGGACATGGTTTTATTCGTTCAATCCCATCCTTAGCATTATCTATTTTACGCAATGTTCATGCTGAGGCAGTGCGTGATAAAACCAATGAATTACGCGTACAATTACCCATTGATGTCGCAACATTCCTGCTAAATGAGAAGCGTGATGAATTAATGCAAATTGAAGAAGGTACTAGTACCAAGGTTACCTTAATTCCTAATGCCAACTTACAATCTCCACATTTCAGCGTGCAACGCATTTGGGGTGATGCTTATACGGCAAGTCGTCCAAGCTATGATTTGATTGAGGATAAGAAAGATGTTGAGCTTTATAAAACACCAAAACAGGATAAATCAAAGCAGCCAGCGTTAAAATCTGCTGATTATAATCAGTCATCTAACAGTAATGACAATAAAAAATCTGACAACAAGCCTCAAGCTACTAAAGAACCCCATAAAGAAGCCAAGCATAGCAAAGCTGAACCAAAAGGTTTTTGGGCAAAGCTAAGCGCCTTTTTCTTCAGCGATAAAGAAGACAGTAGTGAGCGTAATACACGCGATCAAAAACAATCACACAAATCTACGCAACCAAAGAAAGGTCAACACAATAGATCTGATAATAAGAACAATGAGCGTAGTGAGCATCGTGGCAAATCTCAATCTCGTGACGGGCGTAATAATGATCGTGATAACAATCGTCGTGATAATCGCAACAACAATAGAAATCAGAATGGGAATAAGCCACGTCATCAGCAACAAAGTGAAGAGCGTAATGATCATCACAACAAATCTGCTGATACACGTCAAAATAGTGACAATCGCAGTGATCGCGGCAATAAGAATGACCGCAATGACCGTAACAATCGCAATGATAGAAACGATAGAAATGATCGCGACAGAGGCAATAAAGGCAACCGTAACAATAATCGCAACAACCAACGTCTACAAGTTCACCAAAGTGAAGAGATGGTCGATATTGCTGCACTAAAGAAAGATTCACCTGAAGCACAAAAAGCGGCAAAAGAAAAAGCGATTATGAAGACAATCTCAACCACACCTGAAGAGAAAATTTCAGTGATGGTTAAAGAAGTTTTAGCCGAAGTGACGACACTGACCAGTGATCAGGCTGTTCAGGTTGAAACGCATGCTTCACAAACCCGCAAAGTTAAATATTTAAACTTTGAAGTAGTTGACACGCAAGCATTAACTGCTGAGATTGCCAAGGAAGAAAAACTTAAGCAAAAAGAGCTTTCCAAACAAGCTAAAGAAGCGCAAGGGTCAACAGCTGAAGCTGAAGAAATTGGCATCATTATCGGTGAAACCATACTACAAAGTGATGATAACACTACTAATGAGAATAATGAGAACGAAGTTGAAACCGTTGCAGCAAGTGATAATGACGACAGCAGCAAGCAGGAAAAAAAACCACGCGCGCGCAAATCAACACGTAAATCTGCGCACATCGAATACTCTCCTGCCGTTGATGTGAGCTCTCAAGGCTATATCACTAAAACCTAATTCATTGGAGTTATGTACTTTAGAAATTAAAACACCTCGTCAGCCTACGGCTGCCACCCCTCTTATAAAGAGGGGAATTGGACAAGGACTGGTATTATTCCTCTCTTTGCAAGAGGGGTGCCAAGCTTGCGAGGCGGGGTGTTGAAATGAGCAAATTAAGCAACATGAATGCTTAAAATAATTACTTTCTTTTTGGATTGCGATAAAGTTTAACAAGTGAGGACAAATGATGATTAAGTTTAGATCTAAAGCACTTTTTATTAGCGGTATTTTATTAGCAAGTTTAAGCATTCAAACAGCAAACGCTTGTCTTTCCAAAGCCTATAATGATGCATATGCATTGTTTAAGCATGGTCAATATAGCCAATCTGTGCCTGCATTTACCAAACTCTACAATAACGGTTGCCCAACTTCTCCCTACTTTCTAGGGACTTATTACACCTACGGGATTGCCGTTAAGCCTAATTATGATACAGCGATCAAATATTTTGATAAGTTCCTTGATAAGAAAAATCTGGCACAACCTCGCGACTATCGCGCCAATGCCTATCGTGCTTTGGCATTGATTTACAACGCTAAAAATCAACCAGCAAAAGCTCATAATTATCTTGTTGACTCTGCCAAGCTAGGCAATACTGAGGCAATGTACTTATTAGGTCGATCATACATCGGCAAAGATCAACCGTATTATACAAAAACCGATCTTCACCAAGCCTTTATCTGGCTTAATAAAGCCGCTAATTATGGCAATATTGCCGCCATGAAACTCATCTATCAACATGAATTACAAAAAGATGCTTAAAGCATAATAAATAGGTAAAACATATGTTTAAAAGTTTATCCGAACGCTTAGGTGGCTCACTTGACAAACTCAAAGGTCAAGGCCGCTTAACCGAAGACAATATTAAAAGCGCCTTACGCGATGTGCGTATGGCGTTACTTGAGGCTGATGTCGCCCTACCCGTTGTTAAAGAGTTTATCAGTCGCATTCAAGAAGAAGCATTGGGTGAGAAAATTCGTACAAGTCTCACACCAGGGCAGACCTTTATTGCAATGGTTAAGAAAGAGCTTGAACGCACATTAGGTGAGAAAAATGAAACACTTAACTTAGGTGCTCAACCACCTGTTGTTATCTTAATGGCAGGTTTACAAGGCTCTGGTAAAACAACAACTACTGCAAAGCTTGCAAAACTCTTAAAAGAACGTCACGACAAAAAAGTCATGGTGGTTAGTGCCGATGTTTACCGACCAGCGGCGATTAAACAGCTACAAACTTTAGCTGAGTCTTTAGATATCAGCTTTTGCCCATCATCAGCTGATGAAAAACCTATTGATATTGCCGAGCGTGCATTGCAACTTGCCAAGCAACAAGTATGTGACGTTTTAATCCTTGATACCGCTGGGCGTTTGCATATTGATAATGAAATGATGGATGAGGTCAAAGCATTACATCATGCGATGAACCCAACAGAAACACTCTTTGTCGTTGATAGTATGACTGGTCAAGATGCGGCAAATACAGCTAAAGCATTTAATGATGCTTTGCCGTTAACCGGTGTTGTCCTGACTAAAGCCGATGGTGATGCCAGAGGGGGAGCTGCTCTTTCTATTCGTGAGATTACTGGCAAGCCGATTAAGTTTATCGGGATGGGTGAAAAAACCGATGCTTTAGAGCCTTTTCATCCAGATCGTATCGCTTCACGCATTTTAGGTATGGGCGATGTGCTTTCTTTAATCGAAGAAGTTGAGCACAAAGTCGATCAAAAAGAAGCAAAAGAGCTCGCAACAAAACTTAAAAAAGGGAAATCATTCACCTTAGAAGACTTTAAAAGTCAATTACAACAAATGAAGAAAATGGGTGGTGTCGGCTCAATGCTAGATAAACTGCCAGGCATGGGTAACATGTCTGCTAATCTTCAGGATAAAGTTAATGATAAGATGTTTGTACAAATGGAAGCAATCATTAACTCAATGACGCCTTTTGAACGTCGCAAACCTGAATTTATCAAGTCATCACGTAAACTGCGTATTGCTAAAGGCTCTGGCACACAAGTGCAAGATATTAATCGTCTATTAAAGCAGTTCACACAAATGCAAAAGATGATGAAGAAAATTAGTGGTAAAGGCGGCATGGGCAAAATGATGGGGGCTATGCGCCAAATGAAACAAATGAAAAACATGCCAGGCATGATGCCTCCTGGTGGCAAAGGTGGTAAGCTATTCTAAATAGCTTTTTGACTCAACTTCATTTGATCAACTTCAAAAATAAATTATCTACTATTTTCACTTTTATGCAGCAGGAAAATCAGGTACTGTAACGTTTTAGCAATCAAAATGATCAATTTCTGGAAACTTTTTCATGGCAAATAACTCATTAGCAAAGCAGCTTGGCTGCATGATGATTGTCACCGGCACTGAAATCGGTGCTGGCATTTTAGCACTCCCTATTATCACCGCCAAGCTTGGCTTTATTATCAGTAGTATTGTGATGCTTATTGCGTGGAGCATTATGACCTATACCGCGCTTTTAATTGCTGATATCTCGCTATCAATGCCAAAGGGTGCAAGCTTTGCCTCTATTGCTAAGCGCACATTAGGCTTGCCTGGCGTTATCATCACTTGGATTTCATTTTTGCTCTTGATGTATTGTATTAGTGTGGCGTATATCTCAGGTGCTGCTTCTGCTTTTAACTCATTACTGCCTAGCATTTCCTCCAGCGCATGGTCATTAATCTTCGTTGTTGTTTTTGGTGCAATCGTCGTCGTTGGTACATCAGCCGTGGATGTTATCAATCGCATACTGCTCTCAGCTAAGCTTGTTTTTTTAGTACTTGTTTGTTTGATTTTTTTAAACTTCGTCGACTTTAGCAATTTAGCCGTTTCTCCAGTAGATTTGGTACCAACGTTATTAATTGCGATCCCAGTGATTATTACTTCTTTTACATCACATATTATTGTACCAACTTTAAGTGATTATCTTAATCAAGATGCTAAAGCATTATTTCGCGTGATTTTTATTGGCAGCATCATCCCGCTAATACTTTATTTCTTGTGGCTCATTGCAGTACTTGGTGTATTACCTTTGCATGGACCAATCAGCTTTATGAGCTCTATCTTTGATCACATGAGTGTTGATCAGGCGAATGTTGGTAATATCCTACATGCACTAAAAGAGAAAATCACCACAACAACTGCGAATATCAGCATGAACGTCTTTACTGATATCTCAGTGATGACATCATACTTAGGTGTTAGCTTGGCACTTTATCACTTTAATGTTGATAGTTATCGCTTAAATCGCCTGCCTACTCAATTTAAGACGTTTATTGCGATTATCTTAACCTTCATTATTCCATTACTAGTTAACTTGCTTGACCCTAATCTGTTTATTAGTGCTATTGGCTATGTTGGTGTGTGTATTGCTGTTTTACTCTTAATGATGCCTGCCGTTATTGCCTATAAACTCAATAAGTCAGGGCATGTTTTCCATTATAAAATCAGTCAATTCTCGCTATTGTGGCTTATCTCATTTATTGCTGGTATTGCCATTATTGTGATTCATTTTTCTGCCTAACCGTAAGCGAGTTATTATATGAGAATTTCTCGTGTATTTTACCCTGCGGTTTCTGCGCAATCCGCAATGATCCCCCTTTCTACTGAAACAAGTCATTATCTTATTCGTGTATTAAGGCATAAACAGGGTCATCAAGTTATTTTATTTAATAATACTGATGGGCTTGAGTATCTTGCTGAAATCAGTCACGCAGACCCTAAAAAAACAATACTTCAGATATTATCTAAAACTGAAAAGCACAATGAATCACCCATTCATATTCATCTTTTTCAGGCACTGTCTAAGGGGGACAAGTTAGAAACAGTCATTCAAAAAGCCACCGAACTGGGTGTTAATGAAGTTACTCCAATACTAACCAAACGCGTTGATTATAAGCTCAACCAAGACCGCATAGCGCATAAACTAGAGCATTGGCAGAAAATTGCCATAAGTGCGAGTGAGCAATCCGCGCGTGTATTTGTGCCTACAGTTAATATGCCTCAAGCTTTAGTTGATGCATTAACTATCGATGCAGATATTAAGTTATTCCTATCTCCTTATAGCAATGAGACAATTACCCATCTCTATCAACAACAATCAGATGCTAAACGATTTGCTATTTATATCGGTCCTGAGGGTGGTTTTAGTGATGATGAAGAGGTACTTGCCTTAAATAAAGGCTGTCACAGCATACGCCTTGGCAAAAGAATACTACGCACAGAAACTGCGCCTTTGACAATTATTGCTATATTACAGGCTTTGTGGGGTGACTACTGAACCTGTTTAAGACTTGGTTTATCCCAACTACCAGTCACATCAAAACTCACTAAGCCAATATTTCTAAAGATGGTATTACCTAAAAGTTTTGTGCCTAAATAAGTCGCAAAAGCCACAACAGGACCACCAATAGCACCTGCCACTGCCGCGGTTGTTCCAGAGAAATGCGGCTGATATTTAATGCGCTGGTTGAGTTGTTTATTGGTTATATCGACATTACCCGTCACCACCAAAGCAAAGCTAGGGGTATCAATAATCACTGAAGGATTGCTTTTTGCCAAACCATTATCAAGCGTATAAGCACCAATAATACTATTAAACGCCATACCACGATGTTCAAAATCATCATAAGGCATAAATAAACGTTTGAAATATGAATCCAGACTTAATAAACCAATATACTTAGCAATCCCTGAATCAACCGACAACACGACACCATTGAGTAAATCAGCTGTTGCTTTCCCTGAAATAGTCGAAACGTTTGGCATAAGGTCTGGCCAGCTTAATTGTACTTGGACATTGCCAGATCCGCCTTTTAAGAAATTATCATAGCCAAAGTTATGCAGCATATCACCCCAATTTAATGAAAAGACATTGGCATGTACATAACTACCATACGAGGAAAGCTTTGCTGTCGCTAATAACTTGGCATTTGGATCATAGGCAGATAATACCGGGATCGATAACACTCCTCCTCTAACCGTTGTTGCCATTAGAAAATTTGGGATCGAGTAACCACCCACTTGCAAGTTAGTCAACTTGACATTCATATCGGGCGTTTTGCGCAACACATCAGATGTTAATAAGATGTTTAACATCGTCATAACGTCAGTTTCATTTCTTGTATTATTTTCTTTTCTAGCTTCACCTCTCGTTTGTGGTAAAGCAAAAAATAAATTATCTGCACTAACTTCAATCGGTTCACTTAATGTATCAGGAACGCTGATAACCAATGATTTTTGTGACTCTCCACGCGCAATATAGTTTGTGTAATTATGCACACTATTGGTTTGCAAAGTGACATTTTGGTAATTGCTCCCAAAAAGGTTTAACTGATCAATACTAAGCATCACTTTTGGGCGCAGTAACTGATTAAGCTGTCGATAAACACAGTCGTTATAATTTGCAACCACAAAGCATCCTGTTTGACTAAAGTTTTCATCAATTATCGGCACGTCTAAGTGCAAGATCTGCTGCCATTGCTCTTTATTTGCTACATTTAGAATATCAGTACTACTGATACTTTGCATTGCATTGACTATCAACTGGCTACTTAACATTGATAGCTGTCCATATAAACCTAAATCAGAGACAACACCCTTATCATTAACATTCATGCTTGCGCTTAGCTTGTCCTGATGTTTGATATCCAATTTGTTACTGAGATGCCATGAGACTGTCTTATTTGCTGATCGATTTTTTTGCCATGTGCTTTTTAATAACAACGGGGTATATTCAAAACTTTTTTTCGTTAGTGGTTCACCTAAATTATTCTGCCAGCCCAGTAAGTTAGAATTCACTTGCAAAATACCTTCATTGATATTTCCTCTAATGGCAAATTCAAATGGCAACACACCTTGCATCACATGATATATCCCATGATCTAATTGCTCAGCACTGAACCTAGGTGAAAATGCGACAGATGCTCCACCTTCAAGGTTAATACTCGGATTTTCAAGATCGGTAACATCTACCATACCCTTGAGATTAAAAGGGATATTCCTATTCAAAAAACCTGAAAGATTTTGAATTTTGAGCGTTTGATTATTAATCAGCACTTCGGCATTAACATCATAAAGTGATTTAGAAAGTGGTTTTTTAATATCAATAACACCAGATTTAAGCTCAACTTTACCTGCAAAGCGATCCTTTTTTGTATGATCACCCAAGGCGATACCAATATTAAGCCTGGCATTAATGTCCCCTTGATACTGCGCATATTGATTAATTTGTTGTGCCAAAGTTCCATATTTCGTTTGTGCTAAATACGCATAGGCATGTTGACTATTAGTCGCAACATCCGCATTAATACTGAAAGTCGCAGGCACATCAGGCGCAATATTATCAATCTTCAAATCAACATTTTTGATCGGAATACCGGCTAAAAATCCGCCATTAACCTTAGCAGTAAATACCTCATTATCAAAATGCAAAGCCCCCATAACCTGGTGCGCTACACCTAAACCAAAATACGGTGACAAACTACCCTCTTGAATGGTCGCATCAATCTTAAATATACCGTCATGCTTGGGGTATGGAATTTTGCGTGCAATGCCATTTATTGCAAAGTTAGCATCTAATTTTTTAGCACCATATAAACATTGCATTAACCAATCATACAACGGCTTAGGTATTCCTTTTTGTGGCAAAAAGGCTTGATATTCAGTTGTAAGATTTTTGCCATTTAACTTACCCTTAAGATAAAGACTAAAGTTTTTAGGATCAGTCAATGGCACATCAACAGCACCTTTACTGATAAAATGAATATTCGCATTCGTTAACGCCAAATCATCAACCACAAAGCGAATTTTTGAAGGCTCTTTGATGATATCTATATTTCCTTTAACTGCGATCTCTGGCCAATCTCGACTAAATATATGATTCTCCGCCATATCAAAACTTGGCGAGTCTATGATTAGTTTCACGTGGTTTTCACGCCACCAAACGTTGCCACTTAAACCTTTAAAGTCGACATGATGATCGCTATTAGCAATACCTAGATCATTAAAATTCGCTTTTAATTGCATGCCTCTTAAACTAAAGTCTTGCAAATCAAAGCTGAAACGCACATTGCTTAGCACGCCAGAGAGCACAATGTTTTTACGCCAATCACTGTTTTCCATCTGCACTAATGACGAGAAATCTGCTAAATCAAGCCGTGGAATATTCATCACTAAACGATGTTGATCTAATGAAAAAAGTGCCGATCTGAAGGTGTATCGCTTATGATTCATGACAAAAGACAAAGGATTAGCACCTAATACAAAGCGATTTTGATAACGAAACAATTGCAGATTAAACACGATATTACTAAATATTGACTCATCTAATTGACTGGTTTTAAACTCAGCTTTTGATAACTCACCCATAATCATGACTGAATCTAGTCCCTTGGTTGAGCTAACCACAGACAATGCTAATTGATGATCAGTCAAATGTGATATTTTCACTTGTTTTGTCACGCCATCAATTAAAGTTGCTAAGATATTATGCTTATCATTTAAGGTACTATCAAAATAGTATTTATGCTCTTTGTTCTCAACAACCGAGACGATATCAATTTGCCCAAGCTTGGGCAGCATATTAGCCTTCTTCTGTGGTTGTAACGTTAAGCGTAAAACGCCTTTTGCTTGCGTTCTCTGCTGATAACTTGCATTAACTACAAGCTCTGCCAATGATTGAGTATTTTTAAGGATATCAACGCGCATATTCTGCAATTCGAGATTATTTTGTTGCAATAGATACCCCAAGATACTCGACCAGCGTCCACCGATTTCATCAATCTCTGCTACTGACAAGGATTGTAACATTCGATAATCAAAGGCCTTGTCACTGGAATAAAAGACAAGTTTGGGTTCTGCCACCGTGACATCTTTGGTGACAAAGCGCCAACTCATCAGTGACTGCCATGCATTAATATGAACCGTCATTCTAGGAATATTAAGAGAAAACCCTTTATCTTTAACCTTAACATCTTTGACCTCAATCACAGGATTGATGCCATGCCAACTGGCATACTCGACTTTTAAAGAGACGCTCGATCCCGTTACCTTTGATAATACATCTTCAATCGAACTTTGATACGCAGGCAGAAGTCTCAAAACACCATAGCCAACAACACAAACAACAATTAGAAAAGTAGCAAATACTGAGCTTAACCATAATATAAATATTCTTCTTTTCATAAATTGCTGCTCATTAGATACATAATTACATTAGCACAATATCATACATTTCTTGAGCATAGCTTAATTCTGGCTGAAGTTTAACGGGTTTACCAATAATAATTTCTAATTCGCCTAAACCAAATGACTCATCATTTTGCAAAGCATCAATCACCGCGTTTGCAGCAACGATCAAAAAGCCATTGCTTTGATAAGCATTTGCCTCACGATTAATCTCGCGAAAAATCTCATAGCAAATACTTTGCACTGATTTAATACGCCCTTTTCCTTTGCACATTGGGCAAGGCTCACACAAAAACTGTGCCAAGCTTTCCTGTGTACGTTTACGTGTCATTTCAACCAAACCGAGCTCTGATAAAGGTGAAAATGTCGTGCGTGCATAATCAAGCTCTAACGCCTTTTCAAGCGCCTCTAGCACTAGTGTTTTATGCTCTTCGTCTGACATATCAATAAAATCGACAATAATAATACCACCGAGATTTCTTAATCTTAACTGCCTTGTTAAAACCCGTACAGCCTCTAAATTAGTTTTAAAAATGGTCTCTTCAAGATTGACCATCCCAACATAACCACCGGTATTGACATCAATCGTTGTCATGGCTTCTGTTTGATCAATAACAATGTGCCCACCAGACTTTAATGGCACTTTACGCTCAAGCGCTCGTGATAACTCTTCTTCAACACCATACATGTCAAAGATTGGCGTGTTTGAGCTATATAACTCCAATTTCTCACGCACACCAGGCACAAATTTATCACTAAAACGGCATAACTCACTATACATATCAATATTATCAATGCGAATGCGCTCAACCTTATCATTAGCAAAGTCTCTTAACGCACGCATAACAAGGCTTAAATCTTGATAAACAACACCCGGCTTTGTCACGGTACTGGCTGAATCAACGACGTCTTGCCATAAGTTTTGCAAGAAATTAATATCTTTTCTAAGCTCCTCAGAGGATAAACTTTCGGCAACCGTGCGAATGATAAACCCGCGTGGGTAGTCCGAGCCAATTGCTTCTTTCATCACTTGTTGTAATCGACCACGCTCCTCCTCGGATTCAATGCGCAAAGAGATGCCAATATGGTCTAAGTCTGGCATATGCACTAAATAGCGTGATGCTAATGACAAATGCGCACTTAAGCGCGCACCCTTACTGCCTAATGGGTCTTTAAGCACTTGCACCAAGATGCTTTGCCCTTCTCTCAACCAATGACGCACATCAGCTTCTTTGCTGTTTAAGTCAATGCCGGCACTTTCATCTGAGGCAATAGGCATGACATCAGAAACATGTAAAAAACCAGAGCGCTCAAGTCCTATATCAACAAATGCAGCCTGCATTCCGGGTAAAACCCGCGTGATTTTCCCTTTATAAATATTGCCAACAATACCGCGCTGATTCTCACGCTCAAAATGCACTTCCTGCAACACACCATTTTCAATTACGGCAACCCGCTTTTCGTGTGCTGCTATATTCATTAAAATCTCTGCTTTTATCATAACAGCCACTACCAAAATCCAAATCATTTACTCATAAAACAGTTTACTGGATTTAACTCGGTGCAGCAGTAGTTTTTACGGTGTTTTTGAGAGTTTAACTACTTAACCTTGATTGCAACCATGCGTAAGCGCACATAATCAGCATACCACTGATCATTTTGATATTGTGTGCCTTTTGCCAACGACTCAACCTCGCTTAAATAGTCGTCATGACTGTCATTTGGAATCTGGCTTAAGACATCATTGCGAAACATTTTCACCCAATTGCGTAATCCCTCATCCGTTTGTAGCAAGGTCGGGCGATCAAAATGAACAGCAAAACTCACACGAAAACCGTTATTTTCAAGCAATGTCGCATATTCAGCAATTGATGGATAAAAATTAAAAGCACTGAACTTTGTTACGCCATAAGCTTGAGCTGCTGTCTCAATTGCTGTAAGCACGTTATTAACATTGCCTTTACCACCCATCTCAAAAACAAAGCGTCCATTGGGTTTTAGCACTTCGTTAATATTTTTAATCACCGCATCGGCATTGTGCATCCAGTGAAGGGCTGCATTAGAAAAAACAGCATCAAAGCTTTCCTTAGCAAAAGGAAAAGCTAATTCGGCATTGTGCTGTGTAAACTCAATATGTGGATAATCTTTATTTGCCTGATCAACCATTGACTGCGCAAAATCAATACCATAGACCTTGTGACTTCTTTTGGAAATTTCATGACTTAATTCACCATTGCCACAACCTAGGTCTAATATAAATTCATTTTGTTGAGGAGCCAGTAACTCAACCACTTCATAACCATAGTTTGTAACAAAATTATGTTGTGTTGTATAACGCTTAACATCCCATTGTGTTGTCATTGTTTTATCCTCAATTGACCGTCTGAGGTTTTATTATTATCAATAACCTAAGATTCGTCAAAAATAACAAGCATTTAAAAATCTTTGGTACCAGAGGCCGGACTCGAACCGGCACAGTGTTGCCACCGGTGGATTTTGAATCCACTGCGTCTACCAATTTCGCCACTCTGGCACACAAACTTGTGTGAATGATAAATTGAACTTCTCGCATCGCGAGAACAGGTGCTATTCTAGCTAAAGGACATCTGATGTCAAACACTATTTAAGCTTTTATAATAATTTATGATGAATCAAGATAAGCTTAATCAAAATAGCTTGAAAGAAAGTCTGATAAATCATTTTCTGAAATTGATTTATCTACTTTTGCCTGACCAATCGCATCTAACAAAATAAGTGTAATACCTGCTGTGGTATTTTTCTTATCACGCAACATTGCTGCGATAAACTGTGTCTGGCTCAATCCTTTTGGTAACGCCACTGGCAATGAGAAGCATTGAAGTAGTGCGCATATTCTTTTAACAACCAATTCATCAACAAATCCTAAAGTTTGTGATAACTCGGCAGCCATTACCATGCCAATAGCAACCGCTTCACCGTGTTTCAATCCTTGATAGTTTTGGCAACACTCAATGGCATGTCCAAAGGTATGCCCAAGATTTAAAAGTGCGCGCACACCCGTTCTTTCTTCTTCATCAAGACTGACCACATGCGCTTTAAGCTCACAGCTTTTGGCAATGGCATAGATTAATGCATTTGGATCATGCGCTATTAATAACTGATTATTTTGCTCAAGCCATGCAAAGAAATCCGCATCAATAATACAGCCATATTTAATCACTTCTGCCATGCCTGCGGCAAATTCACGTTGAGATAAAGTCTTTAAAAATTGCGTTGACGTCATTACCAATTGTGGTTGAAAAAATGCGCCAATCATATTCTTACCCAAAGGGTGATTAATCGCTGTTTTACCGCCAACCGAAGAATCTACTTGTGACAATAGAGTCGTTGGAATCTGAATAACATTGGCACCACGCTGATAGGTAGCCGCTGCAAACCCTGTAATATCACCGATAACGCCACCACCTAATGCGATCAGCACGCAGTTACGCGTGTAATTACGCTCAAGCAAATGTTGATAGATCACATTTAAAGAAACGCTGTTTTTATACGCTTCACCATCGGCTAAAATACAATGCGCATATTTAAAACATTCACCTTTAATGGCTTTATCCAATTGTGATAAATACAAATCAGCAATTGTGACATTAGTGACAATCAGTACTTCTTTGTTTTTGATATAGGGAATAAGCTTCGTAAAGTTAATATCAGGCGAAATCATGACAGGGTAACTTGACTTACCCTTTGGGGAAACGAGAACCTCGGTGATCACACCGCCTCTTCCATTAATAGATTGGTGATTTTTTGCACCACATTGCGCACGGTCGTTTCACTTGTCTCAATGGTAATATCAGCAATCTCTCGATATAGCGGTTCACGCTCTGCCATTAATTTCTTCAGTTGCGCTTCCTTATCATCAACTTGTAATAATGGACGCTTTTTATCTTTGGCTGTACGCTCTAATTGTTGCTCAATTGAAGCTTGTAAATAAACCACTTTGCCACGAGATGACAGCAGCGTTCTGTTCTCAGGCAAAATAATCGCACCACCACCAGTAGCCAAAACAATACCCTGACGAGTCGCTAAATCACCGAGCACTTCTTGCTCTCTTTTTCTAAAACCGTCTTCGCCCTCAATATCAAAAATCCAATCAATATCAACGCCACAACGTTGCTCAATCTCACGATCTGAATCGACAAAGTCAAGCTTAAGCTCACTTGCTAATTGACGACCTATTGTACTCTTGCCAGCACCAACTGGCCCAATCAAGAAAACATTTTGAGTAATAATCATTTTTCTCTACATTACGTTAATATGTTTAACACATAGACCCACAACACGATCATAACTTTGCATGATCCACTTCAAAAAACCAAAACAAAATACACAAAAAAGTCATTTTAAGCAAGATCTTTTGCACTAAAGACATCTTGCTATGGCTGATAGATTTTTTATTTTTTTGCCAGTGTTCAACAGCTTTTATCATCACTTTTTGCTATGATTTATAAAGATTATTAGTACTGGAAAGAAATCGTGAAGCGCAAATGGCTGCCTAGCAAAGAGGAATTGAAAGAACATAAATGGTTGCGCTTTTTACACAAACACATGCACCATAATTTCTTATGGCAATTTGATAAAAGCAGTGTCAGCAAAGCCTGCGTTATTGGTGGTTTTATGTGTATGATGCCAATGCCATTTCAAATGGTGCCTGCTACCATTTTGGCACTTTTTTTGCGTGCTAACTTGATTATTGCCGTCGCATTAGTATGGATCAGCAACCCAATCACTATGCTGCCGATGATGTATGGTGCCTATCTATTTGGCTGTTTCATTCTAGGCAAGACACCACTGTTTCATGAGGATAACTTTGCGTGGCACCAGATGATTACGCATATCCATAGTATTTTTGCACCATTAATTACCGGATGCGTGATTATCGGCTTGATCCTTGGGATCATATTGGCAAGCATTAGTTGGTTTGGATTTGCTTTGTTTAAGCCTAAAAATAATAAACATAATTAAAGTAACCGTACCCTGAGCGTAAGTCGAAGGGTATACTTAGGTAATGGATTAGAAATAAGTTGAGTTTTAATTATCCCTCACCCGTACAACTCAAGCTGTACGGGCAATCCCACAAGGGGAGAGGTACTAAGAGAGCTTAGCTTATAAAGGCTCCAACTTACACCTAAGTCAAGGCATACACAATTTTAAATAAGTAACTGAAGTTACGCACTTTAGAAAAACTATGACTTTATAAACACCCCGTCATCCTACGGCTGCGACCCCTCTTGAAAAGAAGGGAGTTAAGCAAAGGTGGTTAAAAATTCCCCTCTTTTCAAGAGGGGTGCCGAGCTTGCGAGGCGGGGTGTTGAAATAGAAAAAGTACGTAACTCCAATAAGTAAAAACAAGTGGGAACATAAGACAGGAAATATACAATATGCTAAACAAAAAGCTTCTTTCATCCAATAACACTGAGCACTTTATCTATGGTGTGATGCTTATCGGACTCATTCTAGTCTTTTGGAATCCGATTGGTATGATGAAAATTTCAATGGAAAACACATTAATGCTCTATGTTTGGCGTGGGATTACCGCACTTTTTTGTTGGATTGTGGTTTTGATTTTATTTACCGCGAGTCGTGACGCACGAAATGGCATTTTAGCGACATTTCATGCGCTTTCCACTTGGATCAAAAGTCTGATCATATTGTTCTTTTGCATTGGCATTATCTCAGCAAGCTTGGCGTTTCATCCAGCAACTGCTTTTAAAGGCATATCGATCGATATCACACTACTACTGAGTGTACTATTCTTAGCACATTATTTCAGTCGATTCCCTGATCATGTTCGCTGGCTTATTGGTGTTGTGATTGTTTGCGCTATTAGCTACTTGTTTGTGCTGATACTCAATGTGCTACTTGCGCACTTTTATTTCCCACCCAAAATAGTACAGTTTAACTTTCCTGAGTTTTTTTTGCGTCAATTTAACTTTGCTAATCCGAGATTTTTTGATCATTTTGCTAGTTGGTTTTTGCCAGTTTTATGCTTGCCGTTATTAAGTCATAATTATAGCCGTGCATTTAAGGTATTAAGCTTAATTGCGATGGCATCTCTTTGGTTTGTTATTATCGCACATAGCTCACGTGCTTTAATTCTTGAGTATATTGTTATCACGCTTGTGCTTGGTATTTTAAATCATAGAATACTGATACGTTTTCTTGGTTGGCAAGTCTTGGCAGTTATTATTGGTGCCCTACTGTTTTATATGATTCAAAATATTGTTGGTGGAGAGACGGTACTCGCACGCAATATTTTTGCCAATCAAGATCGCTGGAGCTTATGGGCAAAATCATTGACGTTAGCAGCGCACCACCCACTACTTGGTGTCGGTGAATTAAACGCGCTATATTATCTAAAAGACTATCCGCATAATATTATCCTAACGATTGCCTGCCAATGGGGCGTTATTGGACTAATGTGCTTTTTACTCGTTGGGTTACGTGCTTTTCGTCGCGCGTGTGAATATATACATAAGCACAAACAATCGGCTTTATATTTTGTTGCCTTTGCGAGTGTGTTGGCAGGAATGATCCATGCACTGGTCAGCAATCTCTTCAAATTACAATTAAGTCAGTTTAGTCTAATCTTTGCCATGGGGTTATTGTTATCTTTTATACCGCAGACTACAGAGAATAATCAAGAGAATAGAAGTAGTACGCAAAAAAAATGCCATCTAGTATTGATGGCACTTTGTTTTATATTGATTATTTTATTATTTATAATACCGTTTTTATATCAAACGGCTATTTAAATTAGATACCATCACAAGGAGCTGAGTCATAAGTCCCTGTTGAAGAGCATGCCCAAGTTACACCAGCACTTCCAACTGATGGAGTAAAAAATATTGTATTACCACTTAAACTACCTGCAGCTGCACCAAATGTATAGGTAATTACGCCTGCTGCATCTGATGCTACCGCACCATATTTACCTGTTTTGGCTCCACCGGTCGTCGCTAATCCTGAAATAGTCCCGCTCGTAATCCCTTTAGAGTTAATCTGCTCAGCCACATACGTTTTATCTGAACCAATAAATGAATAGGCCTCAGCTGTTTTTGCGCGAGTTGTGTAACTAGTATACATTGGAATCGCAATGGCGGTTAAAATCGCAATAATCGCAATCACAATCAATAATTCAATTAACGAGAAACCTTTTTGTTTTCTCATTTTTTTAATTTGCTTAATGTCCATAACTATTCTCCTCTTTAATTTTTATCTTTTTTCTTTTATGTTGGTTGGGGGGCACAATAAGCGCTTGAGCTTTTTGTATTAGAAGGCTAGCTCACAGTTTCTTTTTGCGCAAGTACGTTATCAAAAAAAATAGTGTTTTTTAGGTTTAAGTTAGCAAAAAACGAAATAAGCTAATCTAATGTGCGAGATTAGCCATAATTCATTAACAACAACCGCCTGATTATTGCACAGAAAATCGATCATAACGTTTAAGCATACTCTCATTACCACTGACACCTCCACAGTGCAAATAGATAATGGGTTGAGGTAACTCATGATAAGACTCGAGCATCACTTGCCACGTTACTGGGTCATACAATAGGTCAAACTCGATGCCTGTTTGCTCCTTAAGTTTATCATACATTGCCAAGTGTTCAGGATAGCAAGTCCCGAAATGATACTTCTTTAAAGGTGATAATATTGTTGGTAAACGCCATTTTCCTTGAGATAATTCATTCATCTGCTCATATAAATAATCCTTATCCCCAACACAAGGTACGGTATACATTTGATAAGCCTGATCGATATGTTGCTGTAAATATAATGCGCTCACCCCCGTACCGGAAGCAATGACAATACTCGCTTGGCTTATGTTGCGTGATTTAAGATAATCATTAATTTCTTTAGCACATAGTTTTAAACCCTCTTCAGCACGTCTATCTGCACCACCTTGTGCTAAAAACAAGATATCTGGATCTTCTTTATAATAACTTTTAATATTTGCCAAAGTTAATGCTTGATCAGCAATACGTGTCTTCATTCCTAATGACAATGCCGCTTTATAATTGCCAAAGGGCATACTTCTCAGTGTCTTAGGCAATGGTTTTAACCAATAGTTAAAATGTGAATCAAGGTTTAAATTATGCACAGTATTTTTGTGCCAGCAACTCAAATGCTGCACATAGCCTTCCAA